>CAYZGY010000021.1:263-23635 GCA_964478085.1 uncultured Planctomycetia bacterium | reverse complement strand
CAGGTTCGTCCGACCGACGCGTGCGCCGTTGCGACGTGCGATCCCGAGACCGGTTGCGAATTTGCTCCGGTACCGCCTTCGCAATCGTGCTGTCCACCGGTGGAGACGGAGCTCGTCCGCGTGCCCGAGCCCGTCGTCGAATGCCCCGAGGCGAGGATCATGTACCTCGGGCGCAACAATCGTGGATTCGGTCGAATGCGAAACTGCGATCAGCTTCGCGTCACTCCGTTCCCGCAGGGAGGAGCTTCTGTTCGCTTCCACCTCGAGACCCGGTGCGTCAATCATGAGCAGGCCGTCCAGCTCGAGGCGAAGCTCGAGTCGGCGGACGAGGTGATCTTCAATCGCACTCAGACGGCCGTGCTTCGCGCACGTTCCGACGGCTGGGCGCAACGGCTCGGCGTCGTCTTCAGTATCGGGCGGGCGATCGATCTCGGCGAGCTCGAGGGCAAGGAAGCCCTGCTGACGGTCCAGCTGACGGATTTCGACGGTGTCGTTCTCGAGTTGGCTTTGCGAGTTCGATTGACGCTCCATCCTCTCGACGATCTTCCCGAGCCCGATCTCCACGACGTGATCGCGGACGAGGCCGGCTGCATCGGATGTCACAATCCTGTCGGTCCGACCGGTGAGCGTCACGGAATCGAAGACGCACACCCGTGGTATCCGCTCTCGTGCACGGACTGTCACGGCGGTGACGGCACGGCGACGTTCCGTCTGACCGCGCACGTCAATCCTCCGTTCGGTGGACGAGAGTACTTGCGCGACCTCTCGGCCGATCAGCTCGACAAGGTCTGGGAGCCGCAGCTTCAGTTCGTCAACCCGAGCGACCTCCGCGTCGCACATCGCGGTTGCGGATCGGACAATCCGGCGAACCCGGGATCCGGTTGTCACCAGAGCGTGGTCGACTCGGTCAAGCGCTCGGTGATGAGCACTTACGCGGGGCACTACACGCTACCCCGTTACCTCGCCGGGGCGCAGGATCGCAATCACATCTTCGCGGCGATCGATATCGAGAATCCCGACTACGATCCCGAGACCGCTCCGGAAGGCACGGTCGCGTTTCTTCGTGCGCTGCGCGAGCCCGATCCCGAAGCGGATCGATCCTCGCCAGGGACGTGCATGGACGTGTACTTGCCGAAGTCGTGCCCGACCTGTCATCTCAGCGATTTCGGGCCGAACAACGCAGCGGGCAATTTCCGATCGTCGGGCTGCGCGGCCTGCCACATGCACTACGACGAGGACGGTCTCTCGAAATCGAATGATCCGACGATCACGAAGGACTTTCCGCCGCATCCGCGAACCCACCAGCTCACGTCGGCGATCTCGACGGAGCAGTGCAGCCGTTGCCACTTTCAAGGCGGCCGCATCGGGCTCGCGTACCGAGGAATCCGTGAGGGAGGCTTCGACGAGGCGAACACGCCTCCGCACGCGGTGCCGCTCGGTCGCGAGATTCACGATCACCCCGCGGACTACTACTTCGTCGACGAGGACAGTCGCAACGATCATGACGAGACGCCGCCGGACCTCCACGCCGAGGCCGGTCTCGTCTGTGGCGACTGTCACATCGGTGGAGACGTTCACGGGGACGGCCATCTCTATGGCTCGGAGCGCCACCAGGTCGGCGTGCTGTGCGAAGACTGCCACGGCAGCGTCCGCGCGGAGATTCAGGAGGATCCGAAGACCGGAAAGTTCAAGAACGCGAAGGGCTTCACCTTCCGGCGCGTTCGAAGAACCGAAGACAATCGCATCCTGCTCAAGCTTCTGACGGACGATCGCGAGATCGAGATTCCGCAGATTCATCGGATTCTCGAGAGCGGTGTCAACCAAGCGATGACCCAGGCGATGGGTGTCAACGAGCACGGTTATTCGCACACGGACAGCATGGAGTGCTACACGTGCCATACCTCTTGGCGTTTGACGTGCTTCGGATGTCACGTGAAGGTCGACGACTCGCGCTTTCAGTTCAACCGCACGACCGGGGACTCGTCGCGCGGAGCGATCAGCGTCGAGCGGGACACATACTCGATCGACTTCTTCGCGCTCGGCATGAACCACCGCGGGAAGATCTCGCCGCTCTGCAGCTCGATGAGCCTCTTCCTGACGTACGAGAACGCCGGAGGTCAGATCGAGTACAGAAACCGTCCCCGCATCAGCTCGGACGGAAAGCTCGGGTTCGGTTGGAACCCGTTCCATCACCACACGGTCAGCCGCGTGCCGCAGAACTGCGACGTCTGCCACCCTCGTTCGCCGAAGGCAGGCGAGGACAACTCGGCAAAACTGCGCGAAACCTACGGATTCGGCACCGGGAAGTTCATGGCCACCGACGGCGACGGAGTGACGCACGACCTGTCGAGGTTCCTCGACGATGATGGCGAGCTCGTCGGTGACTTTCCGCACGAGAACACGGGGCCCGTGCCGCGCGAAATCCGTGAACGGGCGATGTCGATCGAGGTCGTTCCGCAGCCACGGCAGGAACGCTGATTCGAGGATCGATTCGACGGGAGTAGGAGAACGGTGAGTCTCCGACGGGCAACTCGTTTCGGCTGGTCGCTGATCGCACTGATCCTCTGCTCGAGGGGCGCGTCAGCTCGAGGCGAGGATCGTCGTGAGGTTCTCTGCGAGGACAGTCCGGATCGTGCCGAGAGCTCACTGCTCGTTCGATTCGTTGAGAGCGAGTCATCCGCGCTTCGCGTTCCGATCGTGGTCGGCCGGGAGATCGCCGCCGCCATCATTCTCGATACGCGAGAAGGCGGAATCCACGGATGGTCGTACGGATTGACGCACGACGATCGCTACCTCGAGATCGATGTGGAAGACTGCACGGGCGAGGGGGCCTACCTCTGTGATACAGACGCCGACCGATTGCACCAAGCGCCTTGGTTCAACGTCTCGACGGCCGTCGCGAGAACCGAGGAAGCGCCGGCCGGATTCGTCTCCGCGGTCGTGATGAGCTTCATCGAGCCCGTAACGCTTCCCGACGGCTAGATGAACGTCCTGGCGGGGTTGAGGTACCACGTGCGAGAGGTGTCGCCCGAGCCGACACGTCTCCAGTTTGCTGATCGCGTTTTGCGCAATGTCGGGCCGCCCGTGAAGATCGTTCTCTCGGTGGCGATTCCTGATGACACGCCCGTCTCGCTTCGACCCGCGACGATCTCGCCGTGCTCGAGTACCTCTTCCGGCAAGGCCCGATCCTCATCGCGCCGTTCCCGGACTGCGGCTTCGACGACACCGACGACGATCCCCTCGATTGCTCGTACGACCACGACATCTGTGAATCCTGATCGGCGATTCCAAAACGATTGATTCCACCGTCTCCCATCCGCTCTAATCCCTGACGCAGCTCTCAAGGAACGTCTCGGAGCGAAGAAGGAGAATCTCGTGGAATCGAACCGCCGTCCTGGAATCGATCGTGTCTGGTCGCGCGCATTGACGATCGTGTGTGCCGTTCTGCTTGCGGGCGCCGCCTCAGCGCCGGCGAAGGTTTCGGCGGACTCGCCCGTCCAGCACCTCGTGCTCTTCGACTTCCGGGACGACGTCCCCGACGCCAAGGTCGCCGAAGTCCTCGAAGCGTTCGACAAGTTGCCGTCGGAGATCCCTGGAATCAGCGGTTTCCAGTGGGGGATCAACAACAGCCCCGAAGGTCTCGCGAAGACCTTCACGCACGGGTTCATCATCACCTTCGAAAGCGCTGAAGCGCGCGACGAGTACCTGCCGCACCCGGCGCATTCTCGATTCGTCGATCTCGTCAAGCCGACGCTCAACGACGTCTTCGTCATCGACTTCTCGATCGACAAGGTCCCGCCGCCAGCGGAGCCGGGGCGTGTGCACCACCTCGTGTTCTTCAAGTACAAGGAGGGCACGTCGAGCGAAGCGATCGACGAGGTGAATCAGGCCTTCGCGGCGCTGCCTTCGAAGATCGCGGGCTTGATGCGCTACCAAGCGGGTAAAAACAACAGCCCCGAAGGGCTCAACAAAAGGTTCACGCACGGCTACCTGCTGACGTTCAACAACGAGCGTGCGCGTGACGACTACTTGCCGCATCCGGCACACAAGGAGTTCGGCTCGATCGTTCGTAAGGTTCTCGCGGAGCCGCTCGTTCTCGACTTCACCGTCGCTCCGTCGGCGCAGCGTCTCTTCGTCACACGTGGCCTCGAGCCCTACCGCGTCTACCAGCGCGGAGAGGACGGCAAGGCGACGATTCGATTCGGCGGCGTCGCACGTGATGCGGGTGCCGTCGAGGCGCGCTTGCGAGCGGGACGCCGAACGGTTTCCGGGCAAGACTGGCGCGTCGTCGGTCAGTCGAAGGGCGGAACGTTCGACGTGGTTCTCGAAGGAGTTCCGACGGGAGGTGAGTACACGGTCGAGGTGCGCCTTCGCGATGCGCTCGGCAATGTCGCCTCGCACACCGAGGTCGCGGACATCCTCGTCGGCGATATTTGGATTCTCGCCGGGCAGTCGAACATGCAAGGTGTCGGCAAGCTCGGATCGCACGCCGGCTCCGACCCGCTCGTCCACTGTTTCACGATGGGGCAACGCTGGGAGCTCGCCAACGAGCCTCTTCACTGGCTGGTCGATTCGCCCGATCCCGTCCACAACCAGCGTTGGTTCCGGGGAGGCGATCTCGACGAGTCGAAGCGCCGCACGATTCGGGCGAACGCTCGTAAGGCGCGGACCACGGGTGCCGGGCTCGGTCTTCCGTTCGCGAAGGAGCTCGTGCGTCGTACGGGTGTGCCGGTCGGGCTGATCGCATCGGCGCACGGCGGCACGTCGATGGAGCAGTGGGACCCCTCCGGCCGTGACGACGGTGGCGCGCGACTCTACGGGTCGATGTACAAGCAGCTTCAGAACGCAGGCGGCAGCGCGCGCGGTGTTCTTTGGTATCAAGGAGAGTCGGACGCCGGTGGAGATCGTCCCGAGAAGTTCCTCGAGCGATTCAAAGGGCTCGTCGCAGCGTTTCGCAAGGACCTCGAGAATCCGGAGCTGCCGTTCTACTACGTGCAGATCGGTCGTCACGTCACGCCGATGTCGAAGGAAGGTCACGCCGCTTGGAGCCGCATCCAAGAGCTCCAGCGCGTCGCGGCGTCGCAGATTCCGAACACGGCTGTGATCTCGGTCATGGATCTGCCGCTCGACGATCCGATTCACGTCGGCACGGAGGGGCTCGTGCGAGCGGGGCACCGGCTCGCAAAGGTCGCGCATCGCGAGCTCTTCGGCGCGGACAGCCTGCGACTCGGTCCGAAGGTAGAGAAGATCGAGCTCAGCGAAGATCGTCGCCGAATCCGCGTGAACTACTCGGGCTTCAACGGCATTCTCGGGCCGAGCGCGGCGATCCACGGATTCTCCTTGGTCGACGCGAACGGCGAACCGCTCCAGCGCATCTACAAGGCCTCGATCGATCCGGCTTCCCCGAGCACGGTCGTTCTCGAGTTGCGCCAGCCCGTACCACAGGGCGCGATGCTCTACTACGGCCGCGGCCGCGATTCGGTCTGCAACCTCGTCGACAGCGAGGACATGGCCGCGCTCGCGTTCGGACCTCACAAGCTTTGATCTCGTACGTCGGAATAGCCACTCGAACTCGCTGAAAACAACCTGAACACGCTTCGAAAGACACCATGACGATCAACGCGACCCTCCTCGACGGCGCCTGGCGCCCTGCCGACGTCACCGATTCGTTCCGCGCGGTCAATCCTGTCACCGGTGAGACTCTGCCGGACGAGTATCCGGTCAGCTCTCGCAGGGACGTCGACACGGCGCTCGCGGCCGGGGCTCGCGCGGCTGACGCGTTGCTCGACGTTCCCGAGAAGAAACGCGCCGAGTTTCTCGACGCGTACGCAGACGGGATCGAGGCGCGCGCCGAGGAGATCGCGAAGAAGGCGTCCGAGGAGACGGGCTTGCCGTTCGCGCCGCGTCTCCACGACGTTGAGCTTCCGCGTACGACGGGGCAGCTGCGTCAAGCGGCAGCGGCGGTTCGTGACGGATCGTGGGCGATGCCGACGATCGACACGGCGACGAACATCCGCTCGTGCTTCGGTCCGCTCGGAGGTCCCGTCGCGGTCTTCGGTCCGAACAACTTCCCGCTCGCGTTCAACGGCATCTCGGGCGGAGACTTCGCCGCTGCGATTGCCGCGGGCAATCCCGTGATCGCCAAGGCACACACGAGTCACCCGACGACCTGTCGTATGCTCACGGAGGTCGCTTTCGACGCCGTGACTTCGACGGGCATGCCCGAGGCGACCGTTCAGACGCTCTATCGCACGAGTCACGCGGACGGCGCGTACCTCGTCTCCCACCCGCTCATCGCGGCGACGGGCTACACGGGTGCGCGATCGACAGGTCTGGTTCTCAAGGAAGCAGCGGATCGTTCCGGCAAGCCGATCTACCTCGAGCTTTCGAGCGTCAATCCGGTCTTCCTGCTCGCGGGCGCCTTGCGAGAGCGCGGTGGTGATCTCGCGAGCGAGTATGTCGGTTCCGTGCTCATGGGCGCCGGACAATTCTGTACGAATCCCGGAATCGTCGTTCTTCAAGCCGGAGACGAGACGGACGCGTTCGTCGAGAGCGCGAAGGCCGGATTTGCCGAGGCGGCTCCTGGTCCTCTTCTCAACGCGGGAGTCGCGACGAAGCTCGGTGAGGCGGTCTCCGCGTTGGGCGGCGACGGCGCCGCGGTGCTGACTGGCGGAGGAGCCGTCGAAGGGGACAGCTGCCGTTTTCAGAACACGCTGATGCGCGTCGACGGCGCAGCGTTCCTCGAGAATCCCGAGGGGCTTCAGCGCGAGGCGTTCGGCAACGCGGGTCTGCTCGTCGTCGCGAAGGACGAGGACGAGGTCGTCGCGATCAGCGGCGCGTTCGAGGGGAACTTGACCGGTTGCGTCTACTCGGACACGGAGGGTTCCGACGACGCGCTCTACGATCGTGTCGTGCGTCGCTTGCGTCCGCTCGTCGGTCGCCTGCTCAACGACAAGATGCCGACGGGGGTCGCCGTGAGTCCTGCGATGAACCACGGTGGGCCTTTCCCCGCGACGGGGCACCCCGGCTTCTCCGCGGTCGGGATTCCGGGCTCGATTCGACGCTTCGCGATGCTCGAGTGCTACGACGGCGTGCGCGACGGGCGCCTTCCGGTCTCGCTGCGAAACAAGAATCCGGACGGCAAGCTCTGGCGCTCGATCGACGGTGTTCCGAGCCAGGGAGACGTCGCGTGAAGCGCAGCGCGTTCTTCGCCATCGTTTCTGTTGTCGTCGCAACGGTCTTCGTCGAGCCTACGTGCCTGACTGCGAACGAGGCGAAGGCGCCGAATTTCCTGTTTATCCTCGCCGACGATCTCGGTTACGGCGACCTCGGCTGTTACAACCCGAAGTCGAAGATTCCGACGCCGCACATCGACTCGCTCGCGAAGGCGGGCATGAAGTTCACCGACGCGCATGCGCCGGCCGCCGTCTGCATTCCGACGCGCTACGCGCTCCTGACGGGGCGCTACGCGTTCCGCAACAAGAAGCGTCTCGGGAGGAAGACCCAGATTCCGCCGGGCCGAATGACGATCGCCGAGATCCTGCGCAAGAACGGCTATCGCACGGGTTGTGTCGGCAAGTGGCACCTCGGCTTCCAAGGGCATCCTGCGAAAGACGAGAAGGTCGAGCTCCTCGGGGGACCGATGGACCGCGGCTTCGACGAGTACTTCGGAATCCCCGCGTCTCTCGACATCCCGCCGTACTACTACATTCGTGGCCGCCATGCGATTCGCGCGCCGACGGAGAAGGTCGCCGCGTCGAACAGTGAAGGCTGGACGCGCATCCAGGGCGCGTTTTGGCGCGCCGGCGGTATCGCTCCGGGATTTCGTCACATCGACGTGCTTCCGAAGTTCAGCGAAGAGGTGGTTCGCTTTCTCGAGACGCACAAATCGACGCACGCCGACATCCCGTTCTTTCTCTACCTCGCGCTCGCGGGGCCTCACACGCCGTGGCTTCCGTCAAAGGCGTTCGAAGGAAAGAGCGGTGCGAGCATGTACGGCGACTTTACGACCGAGGTCGATCACCACGTCGGCCGAGTGCTCGCGGCGATCGAGAAGCTCGGCTTCGCGCAGAGCACGGTCGTCGTGTTCACGTCGGACAACGGCCCCGTCTGGTACGACCAGGACGTGAAGCGTTTCGAGCACGCGTCGGTCGGCCCGCTCCGTGGCATGAAGGGCGACGCTTGGGAAGGGGGGCACCGCATGCCGTTCATCGTGCGCTGGTCCGGGAAGATCGCCGCCGGCAGCACGTCGAGCGCGACGATCTGTCAAACCGACGTGTTCGCGACGTTCGCGGCGCTCGCGGGAACTTCCGACTTGCCGGACGACGCCGCCGAGGACAGCTTCGACTTCTCGTCGATCCTCTTCGGTGAAGCCGAAGACAAGCCGTCACGTCCGCCGGTCATCCATCAGTCATCGAAGCGCTTTCTCGCGATCCGTGACGGCAAATGGAAGTTGATTCCCGCGCTCGGCTCGGGCGGTTTCTCGAGACCTTCGCGCGTCAAGCCCGGTGACGGCGGGCCGACAGGGCAACTCTACGATCTCTCGAAGGATATCGGAGAGACGACAAACCTTTGGGCGAAGCACCCGGAGGTCGTCGAGCGTCTTCAGAAGCAGCTCGAGAAGATTCAACGAGACGGCCGCAGTCGACCGCGCAAGCAGCCGGGCCCAAAGTGACGCACCTTGCGTCTCAGCACGCGTGGTAGTCGCACGCGGGAAGGTCGGGATTCTCGGGAGACAGGTCCTCGCCGTAATCTCTGTGGCCCGGACTCGGGATGAAGCTCGTCCCGAGGAAGAGCACGTTGAGGATGCGGATGCCGTCGGCGAGCCCGATCTCTCCATCGTCGTCGGGGTTCGGTTCGCCTCGACGAATGATCGTGAGCTTCGGATTCAAGCTGACCACCGGCTTCAGCTGGTGGTCAGCTTGAATGGTAACCCAGACGTACGCACCGTCGGCCGTGATCTGAATCGGGCCCGACTTGTAGATACGTGCACCCTTTGCGTGAGTTTCCGTGGGGAAGATGACCGAGCTTCGCGCAAGAAGGACCGTATTGACGATCGAGCGAAGGCGCATGGGTAGTCTCCGAGGGAACGATTGGCTATCTTGATGTCATATTCGACGCGATCGACGGAGTCCGGGGCCACGATGTTTGCCCGCGTCGTCGATCGGTCCTCGAGACGAAGGAGCGCAGAGAATGGCGGAATCCGGCCAAGCAGGCGGTCAGGGACTCTCGACGATCGAAGCCTTGCCGTGTTGGCGAGGGGAAGCGCGTGTGAGGTCGCTGTCGGGCGGTCTGACGAACGAGAACTTTCTCGTCGAGGACGACGTGGGCAGGTACGTCGCGCGACTCAGCGAAGATCGGAGCATCCTCGGCATCGATCGACGCACGGAGATCTTCGCGCAGGGTACCGCTGCATCGATCGGAATCGCGCCGGCCATCGTCTATCAGGCGGAGGGAGTTCTCGTCAGCGAGTTCATCGAGGGCAAGACTCTCGAGGCCGCCGATGTTCGTGACGTCGACGTGCTCACGCGACTCGCGGCCACGCTCCGTCGGCTTCACGACGCGCGCGAAGACGTACTCGGGGAGCTTGTCTACTTCTGTTCCTTTCAAACCTTGAGAACCTACGTCTCGAACGCACGTAAGCTCGGAGCGACGATTCCCGACGGGACGGAGGACGCGCTCGACGACGCGAGCCAGCTCGGACGCTCGCTCGGGGCCTTCATGCCGTCGCTGTGTCACAACGACATGCTCGCCGCGAACATCCTCGACGTCGGCGGCGAACTCAAGCTCGTCGACTGGGAGTACGGCGGCATCGGTCGACCGCTCTTCGACCTCTCCGGAGTCTCCGGTAACTGCGAGCTCGGAGATGAGCTCGAAGATGCATTCCTCGGGGCGTACTTCGACTCGCTGGACGAAGCGATGAACGCGAAGCGGGAGATTCAGATCCTCAAGACGGTTTCGCTTCTTCGTGAAGCGCTCTGGGCCGTGATTCAGACGAAGGCTTCGGAGCTCGACTTCGACTACGACGAGTACGCGCGAAAAAACCTCGAGGCTTACCGGGCGGCACGCGCCAAGATCACAGCTTCTCCATGATCTCGAAGAGGTAGCCGTTCGGGTCGCGGAAGAAGAAGCGCTCGTGCGGCGTCTCGCGAAGAGGCTCGACGAGCTCCGCACCGTTTGCGACGAGGCGTCTCTTCAGATCGTCGAAGTCGTCCCGATCGTGGAAGAGCGCGATATGTCGACCGTACTCTCGTTCGAAGTCTGACGGCTCGAACCCTTCGACCTCGACGACGTGAATCTGTTGGTCTGCGTTGATCTCGAGCCACTGAACTTCGTAGTGCACATTGCCCGGTCGCTCGATGCGTTTCCAGGCGAGCGTCGCGGCGAAGAACTCGCAGGTCGCAGTGCTGTCTCGGGCCGCGATCGTGAAGTGGGCGATCGATGTCGACATGTCGTGCTCCCTACTGGTCCTCGTCAGGTTTTTCGTCGGTTGGCGGCGCTGCACGAAAGCGAAAGTCGCAGTGAGCCGCCCCTTCCATGATCGTCTGAGTGCGTTCGAGCTTCAGATCGTCGCTGATTCCGCTCGTCAACGCGAAGTCGCGTGCACAGGAGAGCAGCAAGCCGAGTTCCGGAACCCCGAGGCTCTTGTAGAACTCGGCGAAGCGGCAACGCGTGACGTTGAAGTCGTAGTGCTCGCCGTCCTCGCGAACGACTTCCAGCTCGAGTGCATCCCCTTCGTCGAAGCGAGGAATGAGTGCGGCGACCTTCTCGATCGGCGATTCGTCACTCTCCTCGCCGATCGTACGGCCTGTCTCCTGCGCGAGTTGCGAGATCACTCGGCGTACGACTCGGTTCGTGTTTTCTTCGCCGAACTCTTCCTGAAAATCGCGAATGAGCGGAATCAGGACACCGGCCTCGATCTTTCGCTGCTCGAGTAGAGGGAGGGGTTTCACGTGTCGTGCTCCAGATGGTGTCTGCCCATGCAGAGTACCCCGTTCGGAGGCCTTTGTAGAGTGTGTGCCTCGTGCCGGGAGCGCGGGATGATTTCTTGCTTCCGTCCGCGAGACGAAATGCAGTATGTTGCTTTTAAGGGTTTTGATCATGAAAGAGCACCCACTGCTCTCTTGGCGTTGGTCACGCACGAGCGTTGGGTTGGGTCGTGTTTCCCCAAAGGCGTCAGGGCGCCTTCGGAGATCAGCATGGAAGAGAATCGTATCGTGGCCAAGATCCGCGATCGCGTCGGAGGCACGGAGCAGTCTCTTCGTGTTTCGCGCGTCGATCAGGTCACGGTCGAGCGATTCTTGGGTGCCTTCACGAAGCGTGCTCCGCATCTCAAAGGGCTCGATCTCGTTCTGGTTCACGCGGGAGAGGAGCTTCTTCCTACGCAGACTCTCGCCAGCGTCGTCGAGCAGGACGGGGAGTCCGGCGAGTTGCCGAGTGTCGACCTCGAGATTCGAGAGAAGGTCGCCGAGTCGCCCGCTCTGAGATTCGCCAACGACTTTCTCGGGCTCGTCGAGTTCGCGCCGCCGCAGTTCCAGGGAAAGAACCGACGTCTCCTCGAGCGGATCGTGCGCGAGGAGTCGACGTTCGCGCGGGCCGGCTCCGTGCTCGTGAACTGGTGTGACCAAGACTTCGCGACCTTCGAAGAGCCACAGCGCGAGGCGCTCGTCGCCGGACTCGTTCAGTTCGTGTTTTTGGCGCGGAACGCTCCCGAGGATGCCTCGTACAACGCGGTTCTCGCGGCCTCGCATGTGCCGACCCGGCTGCCTTGGGACGACGACGAATTCTCCAACGCGTTCTGCGAGGTCGTCGAGGCGCTCCTTCTCTACGTGCGGGGGGGTGAGGGTTCGGCTTACAGGCAGCGTGCGCTCGAGCGGCTCCGAGAGGGAGGCGAGCTTCCAGGTCGAGTTCGACAGACGGTCGATCGCGTCTACGAGTCACTCTGGAAGCCATCGCCACAGGTCGGCGGAGCGCGCAGACCCGACTCGTATCCTTCGCCTTTTCCGAAGCCGTCGCGAACACCGGGTCCGCCCCCGGTGGCCCGCACGTTCGAAGCCGACCGGGGACGATCGGTCAGCACGCCGTCATTCGAGAACGATCCGTACGGCGAGGCGCGACGCTTCGAGACGAGGGGGCCGCGGGTCGCGCTGTTGATCGATCTCGAGAACCTCGTCTACGGCATCCGCGCGCAGTTCGGGGACGACGCGGTCGCGAACATGGTCGACTTCGAGTCGATCTACGTCTACGCCGCCGGTTTCGGCAACGTGTGCATGGTCAACGCGTACGCCGACTGGAAGTATCGGATCATGAATCAGTTTCAGCGTGATTTCTACAATCACGGAGCCGAGCTGATTCACGTCCTCGGGAAGGGGCGCAAGAACGCGGCCGATTTGCGCATGGCCGTCGACGTCACGGAGCTCATCTTCTCGCACCCCGAAATCGAGACGTACGTCATCGTCTCGGGCGACCGCGATTTCATCGAGATCTTGAAGCAGCTTCGTCGCCACGGGAAGCGTGTCGTCGGAATCGCGAATCAGTATTCGGTGAATCGCGACTTCGCTCGTCTCTTCGATGACTTCCGAAGCTACTTCGACGTCTGGCAGGACTACCACCGTTCGGGTGCGGACTACGTCGACGGAGGCTCCACGCGGATCCCCGACCCCCGTCGGGGCGGCGGTCGACCGGAAGCCAATGATCGTGGCCGTCACGAATCTGATCGAGGAAGCGACGGCCAGGCCGGCGCGGGTTCGTCACCCGACTCCTCGGAGACGGACTCCTCGGAGAGGTTGCGTGGTGATTCGGGAGGGGCAGGCTCCAGTGATCCGGAGAGCGGCTCGCCACCGTCGCTCGCCGAGCTCAAGACCGCCTTGCGCGAAGTGCTCGAAGAGCACGGGAACCCGCGAGGTCTCAAGGGCGCCCGCGTGAAGCCACTCCTTCGCGAGCGACTCACGAGCCGGTTTCACGAGCGCGACTTCGGCTTTTCGAGTATCGCGGCGCTCTTGCGCAGTGTTCCGGAGGTCGTCACGATCCTCGAGCTCGAGGGTGGCGGCGACATTCTCGTCTTCGCAGCAGATTCGGCGCCAAAGCCCGATCAGGTCGAGGAGCTTCTCGAGGGGCGACGCGTCGCAGCTTACGATCCTGTTCGCGAGCTCGTTCGTCAAGCGCGGCTCAGCACGTATCGCTTCGAGCCTGATCCGACCCGGCGGCGCGCGATTCTCGCGCGTCTTCATTCGGCGCTTTCGGTCTGGGGATCCTTCGTTTGGGAGGAGGTCTACCAGTCGCTCAAAGACGATGCCGACGACCCGCTATCACCGACCTTGGTCTCGAAGTACCAAGCGGTGCTCTACCAGAACTTCCTCTTCACGTTCGACGTCGACGAGGACCCCGCTTCCGGCGCCGCGCTCAAGCATCGGCGCGCTCACCTGGCCGAGTCGATCAAGACCCTCGACGATTTCGCCCGCGGCTACGAGCTCGGGATCATCAAGAAGCTCGTCGAGAGATTGGACCGACGCACCGAGCTGGACGATGTCGTCTGCCTTCTCGGCTCTTCGGGCAGCGAGGAGGACATCGCCTACTGCACGGGGCTGCTGCGCGAAGCGCGTCAGGCGGTCGGCGGTTCCTTGGGTGATTCGGAAGATTCGGGCGAGCCGACATCGGACGAGCCATCATCGGACGAGCCATCATCGGAAGGGCCTTCTTCCGACGAGACCGTGGGGGGCACGGACGGCGAATCGTCACCTCCGCCGATGGTCTGAGCATCGACCCCGGGTTGTTCAGAGATCGCTCGCGCGTTCGACTCGATCGAGCGGATAGTCTCCGACCGAAGTACTCCCTTGGTCGCGGCACGGAGCGGGTCGACGACGTTCGACTCGAGCAGCTGGAGGGCTGCTCGCTCGCGTGCCTTACGAAATCTCTTCTTCCGTCGCAGGGCGAGGCTCAGGATCAGCGCGATCACGTAGGCCGCCGCGAAGTAGCCTGAGGTGAACCAGATCCAGTTGAGCAGATTGAGAAAGCCATCGGGTGGAACCATCCTCGCGACCGCGAAGCCCGCACCGACCTTGAGGCCGACGCCGGCACCACGGCCGATCGTCTTGAGGACGGGGCGACGCTTCGACCAATCCTCGACGCGGGCGTGAATTGTCTGCCCCGAGGATTCGCGAATCTCCTCCTGCTTCGCGTCGAACGCCACGCGCAGGTCGCTACCGAATGACGAGCGGCTCTCCGTGCTGAATCGGCTCCCGAGGATCTCGCGTGCGAGCGGTGATGTCGCCTCGCGTTCGCGGAGGTAGGATTCGACCTCGAGCTGTGCGGTGTCGGAGAGTCGAAGGACGCGCTCGAAGTCGGAATCGTTGCGTGCTTTCGCGTACGACTCGACGTCCTCGTCGCTCTCTCCGATCGATCCCTCGTCGATGCCGCTCAGCCTTCCGAAGATTCGCCGGACCGTGTCGTTGAACCCCCGGATCGCCTGCGTGATGAATCCGAGAGCCTTCTGGTCGCCCGCGACCTCCTTCGAGAGCAGGAGGAGCGAGTGTATCTCCGTGATCTCGATGGCCCGGCGCACGGCGAGCGTCTCTTCGGGCAGCGCGAGCTCGAAGCTCTTGTGATACTCATCCGCTTGGGACGCGGCGACGTCCTCGGCAAACTTCGCGAGCGAGTCTCCGACAGCTCGTTCAGCGGCGAATCGGCTCGTGAGGGCCAGCGTCTGATCGACGAGGCGGCCGAGCGTCCGTCCGAGGATGACGGGCTTGATCTCGTCGGGCTTCAGTCCGCGCAGCTCCTCGGCGATCTCGCGCTCGAGCGTGGCGCCGACCTCGTCTTCCGGATGCGGAGACGAGGAGCGGCCGAGACGGAAGGCGCGGATGTCCGCACGATCGATCGAGACGATCTCGAGGAGGTCGTCTGCGAGCGTTCGCAGCACGATGTCCTCGTCGACCATGTTGAACGCGACGCGGACCTTCGCCTTGAGCGCGCCGATGGCTCGCAGCCATTCGACGAGAACACGATCGCGATACTTCTGCTGAGTCGTCACGAAAACTGTCACGTCCGAGAGTGCCGTGACGTTGCGTGCGACGTGGAGGTTCGTGTCGAGGACGCTGTCGAAGTCGGGAGAGTCGATGATCGCGATGCGTTCGAGCGCGTCGTCGCGATGGAATCGAAAGTAGAGAAGCTCGACGCGCGCCGCGTCGACGATGAGCTCCTTCGGGTCCTCGAGCTCGCGACATTCGAGCTCCGGGAACGTCGACGGGTCGATGAGCTTCTGCTTCCAACGCTCGTGCGCGTAGACGAGGGGGTGCTTTGTCGCGGATGCCTCGACGATGGCGGGGGAGAGAAGCTTGCCGCAGAGCGCGTTGAGCACGGTCGACTTGCCGACGTTCGTTCCGCCCTGCACACCGACGAAGACGGGCAGCTCGGCTCCGCTCTGGAGCTCGGGCAGGACCTTGACGCGAAGGATGCGGAGGAGGTTCTCTCGGAGGTCCTCCCCTTCGTTCGTGATCGTCAGACCCGGAATCGACGGGATGGCCTCGATGTCGCTCAAGAGGCTTTCGGTGAGCTCTCGGACTGTCTCGGGCGTCGGCATCGATTCTTCGGGACGAGGATCTGCGGAGGCGTGCGCTCGGCTACGAGCCCTTGAGCTGTTCGGCTTGAGCTTCGAGCTCCTGAATTTCGCTCGAGAGGCGCTCGACCTCGGCGGGGTCGTCCAGCTGCTTCTTGGCTCCCGCGAGCTGCTGGCGAAGGCCGCTGAGCTTCTTCGTGATGACCGCGAGCTTCTTCTTCGCTTTTTTGTCCATGAGCTCTCTGTCGATGTGTATCGGCGCCGAGGTAGACGAATTCCACCATTCGCGCGGACTGCGCGACGTCGCGCCTTTTTCCTAAAGGTGGGTGGGGCGATCGGCTGATAATCCCTTGAGGGGATGTCCCTCCGAGTATGTTATTCGACCGGCGAAGGGATCCGATTGCGTGATTCCGCAGAAGCTGTTCAAGATCGGCGAGGTGATGCGGTACACCGGGCTCACTCGCCAGACGATCCACAACTACACGACGTTCGGCCTCATCACCGAGGCTGAGCGGACGGAATCGGGGCACCGGCTCTACGACGAATCCGTCTTCCCACGCATCGAGCGCATCCTCGCGCTCAAGAAGGACGGACGAAGTCTCAAGGAGATCGCGCGCATCCTCTCGACGGACTGATTCTCTCTGGCTCCTTCGAGCCCGGCGACACGCATCGAAGCGAATCCCACAGAATCACGCCGGGGTATTCGAGGGGCGTGACGGTGCGTAGAACGCGACCCGTTGGGGCTCCGTTCGGGGCGTTCCCCCGCCCCTTGTGGTGTGGGATTCACCTGTTTCGGCGGCTCTTGAATCGTCTGTAAGATCCTGATATTAAAGAGTTTGGGGCTGTCGTGAATTCCGGAAATGTACTTTACATTTTATAAACCAGACCGTATCGTCACGATCGCGCGGGGAGCCTCGGGCTCGCCGTCCGAGCCGTCGATCGAGACCTCCTGAGCGTCCGTGATGCTCCGAGACGCCTGGATTCGAGATGAACGGTTCGATCGGCGAGACCGAGGACCTCCCGAGACAGAGAAGAAGAAGTGAAGAGCTCCGGCCCGATGCGTCGGGCGGCCCCCGGGTCGTTTCCAGCGCGCGGGGCGAGCGAAGGACCGGGAAAAGGAATTGTCTTAGAGGGGAGGACCGATCGTCCTGGCTCGCGGCGCGTGCGGACCGAGGTTCGCGGCGCACGACCGAGGCGTGTGGGTCCAACATTTCCTTTTCCCTTTTTTCGTCGCGGCACGTTCCCTTTGCGAGCCGCGCGGTGGAGGCTCCGGTGAGCAAGCGCTCTCGGAGGTCGCCGTCGTGACCCGAATCTGGAAGCAGCTCAGCCGAGGACAACGCCTCTGCGCGCTGGTCCTGAGCTGTGCCGTTCTCGCATCCGCGGGCCTGGGGCTGCGTGGGTGTGATGGGGCCGAGCCTTACAAGACGCTCATCGAGACGAGTCTCGGCGAGGATTCGCACGAGCTCCGCGCCTTCTTCGTGCGGCTCGACGACGACAAGATCGACTGGCGACCCGAGCGCCTCGCGGACGGGCGCGTCAAGATCGAGGTGCGGGCCGGACTCGACTTCCAGCGGGCCCTGCGCTTCGCGGCCGAGCAGGGGCTCGAGATCGGAGCCGTCAAGAGCGACGATCGCAGTGGCGGTGCGAGCTTCTTGGTCCCGACGAGGGGCGAGCGAGAAAGTCAGAAGTTGGAGGATGATCGCGAACGCCTTCAGCGCCAGATCGAGACGAATCCGAATATCGCCAATGTCGAGATTCTGATTCAGCCAGCCAAGCCTCCAGTCTTCGCGCTCGAGAAGGAGAAGCCGCCAAGCGCGGCAGTCCTCATCCGACTCGCCGATGGCGTCGACCGACTTCCTGCTCGGCAGGCGATCGCGATTCGCGAGCTCGTGGCGAGCGCCTTCGCGGTGCGTCCGGAGCACGTTCAGGTCTTCGATAGCCAGAACCTGCGTCCGTATCCGAACGACGGCTCGCTCGAGGCTCTTCAACGCGAGGACGAGATTCGAGAGAAGGTCCGTTCGGTCGTCGAGACGTACTACCGGAGCCGATACCAGAAGGAAGAGTACCGACTCGGTATCGTCGTCGGAGAACGAACCGAGAAGACCGATCCGGAGGTGCGGGTCAACGTCCTCCTCGACTCCGAAGCCGTCCGCGACGAGATCCACAAGAGCGATCTTCTCGTCGGCAAGGCGCCGAAGGAGAGGGCTCCGGACGAGTTCTTGAGCGCGCTTCGCACGTACGAGCGCGAGCACGCGCAAGCTCTGCTCGATCACATTCCTCTGCCGCGCGTCAAGGTCTCCGTCAAGGCCGAGGTCTTCGTCGCGCGTGCGGCGCGCCTCACGACTCTCGCGGATCGACTCGAGACGGCGGAAGGCTACGAGGATTGGATCGAGAGGGGCGTCCTGTACGGAGGAAGCGTCCTCGCGTTTCTCCTTCTCGTGCGCATCCTCTTCGGGCGCCGAGCAGTCCCCGCGAAGAGAAGCGAGAGCGCGGCGCAGGATGGGAGCTCGTCCGAGACGACGGAGGATCGTGCCGACGCCGAAGAGCCGGAGATCGAGTCGAACGAGGCTGTCGACGAGGACGGATTGCGCATCTGCGAAGCGACCCTCATCGCGACTCGCGAGACCGG
This sequence comes from uncultured Planctomycetia bacterium, assembly GCA_964478085.1. Taxonomy (GTDB): domain Bacteria; phylum Planctomycetota; class UBA8108; order UBA8108; family UBA8108; genus CAYMLL01. The sequence goes on along the minus strand of CAYZGY010000021.1, from coordinate 5,453 downwards.
TGAGCTCGTCGCGGATCGCGCCGACGTCGCTGCGTCCGTGCTTCGCTTCTGGTTGCACGACGGCGAGGTGCCCCAGTCGGAGGGTGGAGCATGAAGGCGAAAGCGAAGATCGCGCCCCGCACCGTGCCGCTCGTCGGCCGGCGAAAGGCCGCCGTGCTGCTCCTCTCGCTCGATGAGGACGCGGCGACGAAGCTCCTGCAGGAGCTCGAGGTCGAGGAGGCAGAGGCGATCGAGGAAGAGATCAGCCGCGTCGGCATGATCGACGCTCCGATGGTCGCCGAGGTGCTCGGCGAGTTTCGTGATCTCGTCGGCATCGAGCGCATCCTCGAGCAAGAGGGGCCCGAGGCGGCAGCCGAGCGAATCAACGAGACGACGTCGACGGCACGACGAGCCCAGCTCCGTCGTTTCGTCGAGGCGTGTCAAGTCGAAGAAACGACGATCGAGCGCACCGCCGAGCAGATCGATCGACTCGTGCTCACGATGCAGGCCGAGACGCCGCAGACGATCGCGGTCGTTCTCGCGCATCTCGAGTCGCAGGACGCGGCCGGGCTTCTGCTCGGCTTGCCGGACGCCTTGCGCACGGACCTTCTCGTTCGTGTTGCATCGCTCCAGGGCACGCCGACCGAGGTTCTTCTGCGTCTCGAGGCGAATCTCGAGCGAGCGCTCTGCGTGAAGCCGTTCGTCGAGGCGGAGTCGCCTCGAGGTGGTGTCAAGACCGCGGCGGAGATCATCGCTGCGACCGGTCCGCGCTCGAGAGTCGTTCTCGAGGAGCTCTACCAGCACGACGTCGAGCTCGCGAGAAACGTCGCACGACGAATGTTCCGCTTCGACGACATCGCTCAGCTCGACGACAAGTCGCTGCGCGCTCTCGTTCGTGAGCTCGACACGGCGGTCATGTCGACGCTCGTCGCCATCGCGGATCGAAAGCTGCGCTCGAGGATGCTGTCGCGTCTCTCGAAAGCGGAGACCAAGGCGCTCGGCGTTTCCGAGACCGGTGAGCTCTCGCTGACGATGACCGAAATCGAACGAGCCCAACAGGCAGCCGTCGAGACCGTGCTGCGCCTCGAGGAGCTCGAGCAGGTACGAATTCCGAACGTCAGGCCGTCGAAGCGCTGAGAGCCGATGGGCCGATGCCTTCGAGGGTCCTCGCGAAAGGACAGAACGTGAAGAGTCCCGATGATAAGAACACCCCGCTCCGCGGACGATGGATTCGTCCGAGCGACGATGCGGAGGCGGTGTGCGAAGACGTCGCGGACGTATTGCAAAGTCCCGAGGCGATCGAGTCCGCTCTACTGCAGCACACGGAAGGTCGCATCGCCGATCTCGTCGAGGTCGAGCGCCATCTCGAGGATGAGCTTCGCCGACGTCTCGTCGAGGCGCGCGGGGAGATCGAGCGAGAGAGAGCACAGGCGTCGCGCGCGCAGGAAGCTCGTGATCGCGAGCGCGATGAGCGCCTGCGTGAGCGAGAGTCTCGCGCAGCGGACGATGCGCGCGTCGAAGGACACGAGGCCGGCTACGAGGCGGGTCTGCGCGAAGGTCGGCACGCGGGCTTCGCGCAAGGGCGGGCCGAAGGGCTCGAGCAAGGATTGGCGGAGGGTCGCGAGCTCGCCGAGGAGCGGGCGCGCGAGGACCTCGGTCGGCGAACGGATCTCTTCCGAAGCGTTGCCGACGAGCTCGAGTCGTTCCGGCGAGAGTTCGTTTCGGAGGCGCAGAAAGACATCCTCGAGGTCGGAGTCGAGATCGGCCGTTCCCTCGTCAAGCGAGAGGTGCGCGACGTCGGCGACCCGGTCGTCCGCAACGTCGAGAAAGCCGTCGATCTCGTTTTTCGTCGCGGCTCTGTGATTGTCGAAGTGCATCCGGACGATGTCGCGACCCTCGAGCAGGCACTCGCAGAGAGCCGCTTCGCCGATGAGTTCGAGTCGATCGATCTTCGCGGTCGAGACGATCTCGAGCGCGGTGGGTGCCGCCTCCTGACCGGCGCGAGCGTCGTCGATCTGAGTCTCGAGACGCAACTCGCGCTCATCCGAACCAGCATTCTGGGAGAAGACTCATGAACACGATGACCGGTTGGCGGGATCGTGTTCGCGAGACCTTTCCCGCGCGAATCACAGGACAAGTCCACCGCCTCCTTGGCGCGATCGCAGAGTGCCGTGGGCTCTACGCGCCGGTCGGTGCGCGTTGCGATATTCTCTGTCGTGCCGGCAATCGGATCCGTGCCGAGGTCGTCGGCTTTCGCGACGAGCATGCCCTGATCGCCCCGTCGTCCGACACGCACGGCATCGCTGCGGGAGATCGCGTCGAGTATCGCGGCCGCGTCGCGTCGATTCGCGTCAGTGACCAGCTTCTCGGGCGAGTGATCGACGCGGACGGCGAGCCGATCGACGGGCTCGGGCCGCTCAGCTCCGATGGCATCGACATGCCGCTCTCGCGACGCCCCGCAAGCCCGCTCGAGCGTCAGCCCGTTGACCGAATCCTCGAAACGGGAGTGCGTGCCGTCGACGGTCTGTTCACGATCGGTCGTGGTCAAAGGCTCGGAATCTTCGCGGGGTCCGGCGTCGGCAAGAGCATGCTGCTCGGGATGCTCGCAAGAAAGTCGGAGGCGCCCGTCGTCGTGCTCGGTCTCATCGGCGAGAGGAGTCGCGAGGTGCGCGACTTTGTCGAGAGCGAGCTCGGGGAAGGTGGTCGCGAGCGAGCGATCGTCGTGGCGGCGACGGCAGAAGAACCGGCGCTCAAGCGTCTTCAAGCCGCGTTCGTCGCGCATTCGATCGCCGAGTACTTTCGCGATCGAGGCGAGCACGTCCTGCTTCTCCTCGATTCGCTCACGCGTGTCGCGATGGCGCAGCGCGAAATCGGTCTCTCGATGGGCGAGCCTCCCGCGACGAAGGGATATCCGCCTTCCGTGTTTTCGTTGCTTCCTCGACTGCTCGAGCGGGCGGGGACGGGTGTCACCGGGAGCGTCACGGGCTTTTTCACCGTGCTCGTCGAGTCGGAAGACCCAAACGATCCGGTCGTCGATTGTGTCCGTTCGGCTCTCGACGGTCACCTCTGGCTCTCACGAGATCTTGCCGAGCGCGGGCACTATCCGGCGATCGACCCGCTTTCGAGCTTGAGCCGAGTGCAGCCTCGTCTGGTGCAGGGCGAGCTCGCCCGCGCCGTTCGAGACGTGCGGGCTCAACTCGCTCGATACCGCGATACGGAAGAGTTGATTCGTCTCGGCGCGTACGTCTCCGGCAGCGATCCGGCGACGGACCTCGCGATCGAGAGGATGCCGGCGATCGAGCGCTTCTTGTGTCAGGAGCGTGACGAACCGGCACCGTGGTCTTGCACGCGCGAGCGGCTCGCCCGTCTCGCTCGCGGCGAGGAGTTATCGGAAGCACTGGATCGAGAAGATAGCGTACCCCTTGAGGAGGAAGCCTCGTGTCGATGAACGACCGAACAGCTCGAGCTTTGTCGACGCTCGTTCGCCTGCGCGAGATCGAGGAGCAGCGTGCCCTCGAGGGGATGGCACAGGATCGTGAGCGCGTCGAGATCGCCGAGCGTGAACTCGCGGAGATCGAGGAGAAGTCCGCCGAGACGAGCTCGCTCGCGGAGGAGCATCACATTCGTGTGCGCGCGTACCTCGCGAATCTCGAACGTAGCGCCGAGCAGCGCCGAGACGAGCTCGAGGAGCGCTCGAACGAGCTCGATGCCTCGCGCAAGGCGTTCTCGTCGGCGAGGTCGAAGCGTCGTGTCTTCGAGACCTTGCTCCATCGTCGACGGGCTCGTGTGCGTTCTCTCGAAGAGACGGAGTGATCCGAGGAGCCCATGAACTGTCGAGACGCCGAACTTCAAGATTTGACCGGTGAGCCCTTCGATGCGGTTCTCGATCGTGTCGCGCGCGACACCGCGCCGCCCGACGAGCGTGTCGCTCCGCTGATCGATCTCGAGTCGATGGATCTCGTCGAGGAGGCCGGGCCTCCCGAGCGAGAGAGCAGTCGTGATACGTCGACAGCTCTCGATCAGCTGCACATTCGCGTGCGCGTCGAGCTGGGGCGGCGGCGGCTGCCACTCGAGGAGGCGCTCGGGCTCTCTCAAGGTGATGTCGTCGATCTGAACAAGTCCGTCGAAGAGCCCGTCGAGATCTACGCGGGCGAGTTGCTCGTCGCGCGCGGAGAGGTCGTCGTCATCGACGGTCGTCTCGGCGTTCGCGTAACGGAGGTTGTCGGAACTCTCTCGAAATCGATCGTGGAGGCGAAGTCGTGAATCGGGGGAACGCGTCGAGAGAACGATCTGCAGTGGGAGTCTTCGCGCGATCGACGGTCTTGTCCGTTGCGATCGTCGCGTCGGCGCTCGCCGCGTGGTCGATCGACGCTGCCCGTTCGGAGCTGCCGACCGTGAATGCCGAGGGCGAGGGATCGAAGCTCGCTCGTCCCGGCGAGACCGTCGGCGATCTGATGTCTCGCGCGAAACGAGACTCGAGCAGCACGAGCTCCGGTTCCGGCCGTTTTTTCGCGTTCGTGCGGCTCATGGGAGCCGTCGTGGTTGTGGGGTTGACGGGCCGGGCGCAGGGGGGGGTGTGGGGGGCGAATACGGGGGGTATAGGTTACGCGATGGCAGGGGCCACAAACGACCCTAACGCCATGGCGGCGATTATTGATGGTCAGCGCGTGTCTGCGGCAGACCCCAAGCTGAAGCCTTCTGGACAGGAGGGCATTGAGATGCGTGAGGAGTTTAATGATATTGTTGGAACCATCAACACCACCTACGGCTCACAGGACTACGCAGCCAACTATGACGCGGCGGTTAATGCGTATGTTGGGTTAGGTGGTACGGGCGACTTCGATAAGGACACGTTCAGGCAGGCTGTTAACTTGGTCACTGGTGGCATGGCGACTGTGAACGGTGGCCGGGTTGAGTTGCCCCGTGGCGCTGACGCTGGCCAGTTTGAGGATTTCATAGACTTCCACAAGCCCCACTTGCTGCCCCCTGGTATCGAAAAGGGGACGGGTATGAACCGTGATGAGCTATCTGCCTATATCCGTGGCAGCATCCCCCGCAAGCTGAAAAACGGGAACTATTACTTTATTGATGCTGTGACCGAGCAGGCGCTGCACACATTGGAAAATCAGGACGGGCGCACGGTTGAGAAAGTATTTCAGATGCCTATTGACGCTGAGGCTGTCAACAGCTTTAACCGCAGCGTAGGGCGCG
>CAYZGY010000021.1:0-253 GCA_964478085.1 uncultured Planctomycetia bacterium | reverse complement strand
AATGGCCCTTATCTCAGACAGGGATGAGCGGCAGTTCATGCAGTACCTTGTACCGTATGAAAAGCCTGAACCCATACCCTCGTTTGGCGAGACCTTTGCAGCCTCGCTGGGACAGGTGTGGGATGAAGAGCTATCTATCTCAAGCGCGATGAACAATGAGATGTATGCTGACCGCGTGCGCCTTGTTCAAGAGTTGTCGCGTTCGGGCGAGGTCGATATTAGCCAGTTCAAAGACCGCAGGGGACGTATTGAC
>CAYZGY010000020.1:17304-23754 GCA_964478085.1 uncultured Planctomycetia bacterium | reverse complement strand
CATGGGTCTCCCTCTGATCCGAGGCCCTCCAGTTGGTCGCCCCCGGCCGCGGCGTGGCGGCGGGCCGCCGCGACGTGACTGTCATCTCGATGTCGGGTGACGAGCGACTCACTCCGCACGATCGACGCAAGGGAGCAAAGGCCCATCGATAAAGGCCCATCGATCACAGAGCCACGCAATTCGACCTGACGCAGCCGCCCTCGCGCGCCGGCATGCACTGGCCGGGGTACGGCGACGGGATCGGGAATCCGCCCGGATCGAAGAGGTAGTCGAGCAGTCCGATCGCGTCGTTGATCATCACCTGCTCGTCGCCGTCGACGTCGCAACCGTCGATGCAACCCGGCTCGTTCGCTCCTCCGAAGAGGTAGAGGAGAAGCGCGATGCCGTCGGAGATGTCGACGATGTTGTCGCCGTTGCAGTTTCCGCGCACGAAGAGCGGCACCGGGTTGCCCGGTCGGTGGACGAACCACGGCGAACCGTGTCGGTTGATCGACGAGCGCCAGTTCTGCACGGCACCGTTGTCGATGTCCTCCTCGACGTCGAAGAGCTCGAGACTATTACCGAGGCCATCGGGGTGATTCGGCCACGGGTCGTCGTCGAGGAACTGGACGATGTCGACCGTCGCGTCGTGTCCGGCGCCGTCGTCCTTGAGGCGAAGCTCCTCGCCACCGTTGTTGAGGTTGCCGGGGTAGGGACCGAAGACCTGGCCGCCTTGACCGTGGATGATCTCGAAGACGTCGGGGTTCTTCGCGACGATGATGACCTCATCGGGAGCGACCGTCGTATTCGGCGGGAAGGAGAACTCGGTACGCGAACCATCCGGGTTGGTTGCACCGAGACCCTGAATCCACCAGTTGCCGATGTTGATGGCACGACCCGAGTTGTTCCACAGCTCGAGGAACTCGCCGTCGTCGCTGCCGATCGGGTTGTACATGATCTCCGTGATCATCATGCGGTCGAAGCCCGTGAAGTTCTCGGTCGTCCGCAGGTAGTTCACAAGGTAGCCGTGACGCGTGCGGATGTGATCCATGACGCGCTGGACATTCGGGAGGAAATCACGGGGTGCGGTCGGATCGTTCGCGGTCGCGCCCGTACGCCCCCACTCGGCGATGTCGTCGGCCTGCTCGTCGATGAGGAGCACGCGGAGCTCGTCGAGCCAGTCCTCGTAGAACTCGGGCGTGTACCGCGTGTGGAGCACATCCCAGAGTCGAACCATGTAAGCGCGTCGATAGTGCGTTCCGGCCTGGTAAAAGAAGCGATCGAGCAAGTGATTGCCGATGCCGCCCCCGCGTACGCGCGTCGTGTACCAGGGGTGGATTCCCGGCGTGTCCATCTTGTCGTTGTAGACGCCACCGAAGCTGCCGTCCCAACGCTTGCCGTAGGCGAGGTCGAGATCCCAACCCGTCGGGATCCAGATATCGTCCGCCGTGTCGTGGTAGAGGTAGTGATTCTTGTGCGGGTAATCGCGGTTGTTGATGAGGACCTGACCCGCCTGGTAGTCGATGATCGTATCCTCGTCGGTATGGTCTCGGAAGAAGTTGACGAGACCGTTCGCCGAATTCGTGTCGTGCATCTCGTTGAGGAACGCACGCAGGTTCGAGTAGTCGGACTCGTTGTTGGTCTTCTTCTCGTACGTTCCGTTGCGCTGTTCGCGAGACGCGGTCGCCTTGTAGAGGTCTCCGTTGCCATTGAGCCCTTCCTGATCGAGCCAGTCCTCGTCGGGCTGCTGCATGATCGAGTAGAGCGCGAAGAGATCTCCGTTGGCGTGGAAGCGACGGTGCTCGTGGAAGAGCTCAGGGTTCGACATTTGGCCGAAGAGCTTCCACGTCATGTTTTCGCGGATGAGCGACTTGTCGGGCCACATGCTCTGGAGGTTGACCGTGCGGACGTCCCCGTTCCAGTCGTGCCCCTTGTTGAACTTGATTTTGAGGAAGCGCTTCGTAGCGCCATAGACCGATCCACCACGACGACGCATGCGGACGTTGTAGTAGAGGTCGCCGTTGACCGCGACGTGGAAGCGCCGGTAGTCTCGACCCAGACCCGTGATCCAACTGCGCGCGTTCGTGCTCGGGACGATGAAGTCCCAGCGCTCGATCGTCGAGTCGGGCTGGTTGTCGTTGACGTAGTAGCCGAAGAACTCCTCCGTGTCGGTGCGAGGCGGGAAGACTCGCGTGCCGCCAGGGCCCGTCGCCTCGATTTTGTACGTGACGACGGTGTTGTGCGACTGAGGCGGAATCTCGACGGCGAAGACGTTGTCGCCGGCGAGTCCGTCACCGCTCTGACCGTCGTCGAGCATGATGAACTCTTCCTCGCCGTCCTCCGTGTTCGCGACGAGCTTGACCTCGTCGGCGCTGCCACGTACTCGGCACGTGATGAGCGCGTACTCGTCACTGAACGGCTGACGAGGCGTGCGGTGGATACCCGTGACGAACGGCGGGACGATATCGCGGTAGGCGATGTTCCGCTGACCCGGTGAACCGACCGCGTCGGCCGTTCCTTCGAGCGCCCAGTAGATTCCGAGGTTCGGTGTCGAGTTGGAGAGTCGCGCGACGAGCTCCGTGCCACCGCTGATGTGCTGGTAGTCGAACTTGAGCTCGTAGATCGTGTCGCCGGACCGGTCGAGCGTGACGCCGAAGTCGACCTGGAGGTCGAGTCGCACGGAGTTCGCCGAGCCGGTTCCCGTCCCGGTCGAAACGAGGTGCAGGGCGCGATCGTCGAAGATCTCTCCACCCGGAGTTCGGCTCCAACGACTCTCGGTGTGGTTTCCGCGTGGATCCCACGCTCCGAGGCCCGTTCCGAACGTGCTTTCGGCCGCCGGAATGAGGTTCGTGCCCGGGTTCGCGACGTCGACGAGCGAGACGTTGTCGATGAGAAACTCGCCGGGCTCCGCGATGAACATGTAGATGCGACTACTCGTCGCGGGACCACTGACGGTCTGCGTGTGCCAGCTCGTCGTCACGCCGCGATCGAACTCGCCGCTGTCGCTCCAGCTCGCGGGGTCGTCCGACGGAGCCGTCGGGTTGATCTTCTCGAGCGTGAAGCCGAGACCATCAGGACCGATGTTCCAGTCACCCGAGTCGCGGTAGTTGACGGAATCGACGACATCGCCGGCCGTGTCGACGAGCGTGATACGCTCGCCTCCGTTCGAGATCTCGCTGGTGAAGTCGCCGACCGTGTTCGTGATGCCGAAGTCCGAGCGCACGCGCGCCTGGTTCTTGCAGACGACGAGGAACTCGCCCGGGTCGAGCACTTGCGAACTCGTGAAGCAGAAGTCGATGCCCTGGACGAAGCAGTAGCCGTCGAGATCGATCGGATCGTCCGTCGTGTTGACGAGCTCGATGAACTCCGTCAGCTCTGTCAGGTCGGTCGAGAAGCCGGCCGGGTGATAGCTGATCTCGTTGATCGCGATCACCGGCGGCGGGAAGGGCGGTGGCGGGCACTGGCTGACGACGTTCGGCGCGAGCGGCGTCGGTGCGTCGGCCGCATCTCCCGACCAGTTCACGGGGGTGTTCGAGTCGTGTTCCGCACAGATACGCTGGAGCGACGCGCCGTTTCCGTCAGCACCTTCGGCCCAGGGACGATCGTCGTCGTATGTGACCGAATCGACGACGGCGCCCGTACGATCGATCATCTCGAGCTTCTCGCCACCGTTGTCGAGTGACGAGCCGAGGTAGATCACGAGCGCTTGCTCGTCGACGCCGAGCTCATGCGAGAGCGTGAACGGATCACGACAAAGGACGAGGAAGCCATTCGACGGAACCGTCGTGCCGTTGGCGAACTCGTGGCGGATGCCGTTCGTGAACTGCCAACCGCTGATGTCGATCGGATCACCGGAGAGGTTTCGCAGCTCGATAAACTCGAGCGAAGCGCCCTCGGCCGGGTTGTAGTGAATCTCGTTGATGACGACGTCGTACTCTTGCGGTTCGGGGGGCGGACCATCGCAGACGTCGCCGAGGCCGTCGCGATCACGATCACGCTGGTCGGGATTCGAGTCGTCCGGACAGTTGTCGCAGACGTCGCCGACGTCGTCGCCGTCGCTGTCGTTCTGATTCGTGTTCGGATCCGATGGACAGTTGTCGACCGAATCTTGAATGCCGTCGTCGTCGCGATCGGTGAAGCCGTCGTCGATCGTCAGACGACTCTGCGAACCGTCCGCCCCATCACCACGATCACCGCCCGGGCCGACCGGTGACAGCGCGACGTCGATCGTGTCACCGATGGCGATATTCCGAACGACCGTGCGTGTGATGCCGGTCGAGTCGTTGCCGTTGATGTTTCCACCGTCGATCTCGACGCCGTTGTGGAAGAGGAAACCACCGACGCCGCTGCCATTCGTGTTCGTCTTCGAGATATGCCAAGTGATCTCGGCATTGGTCAAGTTGCGTGTGGCGACCCAACGACGGATCGTCCAATGCTCCTGACGCGAACCATCCGGGTACGCGCTGTTCGTCCCGTTGGGGTGCGTCGACTCGCGGTCGAGCTGTGTCCACGGTCCCGGCGGGTGCGTCGTGGTCATGTCCCACCGCGAGCCCGTCCAGTGATTCCCGTTGATCGCGACTCCACCCCCAGAGTTCTCAAAGGGGATGAAATCGTCCTCCGCATAGGCTCCGTTCTCTGTAAAGTCGTGGTAGCCGTTCCACCATCCCAAGTGACCCTGTGTGCCGTTCGCCGACCAGTCGTCGGACGAGTCGGCGACGATGTCGGCCTGGACCACGGAACCGAAGAGGGACACCGCCGAGATCGCGATGGCCAAAAGCGCGCGCGAAGACCGTAAATTCATGATCTGTTGACCGTTGCGCCGAGACTCTAGCGCCGAGACTCTAGCCGCTCAGCGCGCTTTGATTGGCTTTCACCCCACAACGCTCCAACCGTCTATCATCCGGTTCCCTTGACGGTATCCAAACAAAATTCGGGTGGCGCCCGTTACCGAACGCCACCCGAATCTCGTGGATCAGCCGAGGGCCCGACTCCGAAGGCTAGCCGCCCTCAGCTCGAGCGACCTGGCAGCCCGTTGAAGAAGTCGATTCGGCGTCCAAGCACTTCTTCAACAGGCTGCTAATCGCACGACTCGTACGATTCGCATCCGAGGTTGTCGTCGTCCGTCGGATCAGGACCACAACCACGCGTCGATCCCGGATCGAGCGGCTCGGGGCCGCCCTGGAACAGGAACGCGAGGATGCGGATCGCGTCGGTCAGCTGAACGGTCGAGTTGTCGTCGGCATCGGCCGCGTCGCTACAGGTCGGTGCGGGGCCTCCCTGGAAGAGGAACGCGAGGATACGGATCGCATCGGTCAGCTGGACGACACCGTTGTCGTCGGCGTCACCACGACGGAAGCCGCCCTTCGGGTCGATCTCCACGGGCTCGATCGCTTCGATCGCGACGTTGAAGTCCGTGCTGTCCGCGCCATCCGCGATGAGCGGGAGCGTGTCGACCGCGTTGTCCGGATCGAAGTTACCCGCACCGTCCGCGTCGATCGCGAAGTCGAGGAAGTCACCCTCAGCGACGGTCGCCGTCACCGAGAAGCGCAAGCGCGAGCCGTTCGTGACACCCGAGTAGATCTCCGTGCCGTTGTGGAGGACGCGGACAACCGTGCCGTCGCCGCCGGTGCTCTGGTTGAATGCGAAACCGTTGATGGCGATGTCGCCCTCGTGGTTGCTCTCCCAGCGACGGATCGCCCAGTGGACCGCGGTGTCGGTCTGACCGTTGGCCGCGGGGTGAGCTGCCGTGCAGTTGATCGCCGTCCAAGGACCGTGTGAGACAGGAGCTGCGTTGTTGAGCAGGTCCCACATCGTACCGTTCCAGTGGTTGAGCGAATCCTGCCAGGCCTCGGGCTCAGGATCGGCGCTGACGACACCCGTTCCGTCGTTGAGGAACTCGATGAAGTCGTCTTCGGCACTGTAGACACCGTCGTCCTCGAGGACGTCGTTGCCCTGATCGTAGTAGCCGTAGCTCCAACCGTTCTCGCCCTGCGTACCGGTCGTCGACCAGTCGCGAGTCGACTCGGTCAGGACCAGACCCGAGTTGCCGGCGAAGCTCTCCGGCACCTCCTCGATCTGCATCCAGTTGAACGTACCGTCGGAGCCGTCGTTCGGGTCGTTGCAGAGACCGAGCGGCGAAAGCGCCATGTCGATCGAATCACCCGAAGCAACGGTGACGACGAGCTCACGGACCATTCCGACGCTGTCACGACCGGAGATCGTGTGCAGGTCGACCATGTCGTCGTTGACGAAGATCATGCCCGTGACACCCGAGGGGTTCGGGTTCTGCTTGCGAACGTTCCAACGGATGAGGACCTCGCCATCGCGATCGCTCTCCCAGCGGCGGATCGTCCAGTGCTCGCCACCGTTGCGGTTGTCGTTCGGGTGGGTGATCTCCTGACCCATCAACGTCCACGGACCAGCCGCGGCGGCGTTGAAGTCCCAGATCGTGCCCGTCCAGTGCTTGCCGTC
>CAYZGY010000020.1:9820-17294 GCA_964478085.1 uncultured Planctomycetia bacterium | reverse complement strand
GGGGGGGGCTTTTAAGCCCCTGTGCGGCCCCGGCCTGTGGTGGCGGTCCTGCTGGCGGCCGCCACCGTCGGGACCGAACTCGTTGAAGAACTCCTGGAAGTCGTCGGCGACGTAGAGGCCGTCGTCGTCGAGCGCGGCGTCGAACCAACCGTAGATCCAGTTGTTGACGCCCTGCTCGCCCTCGGAAGACCAGTCCTCGTAAGAATCAGCGATCGAGCCCGCGTCGCACTCGTCACCCGAGCCGTCACGGTCGCGGTCCGATTGGCTGGCGTTCGCGACGTCGGCACAGTTATCACAGACGTCTCCGACGCCATCGTCGTCAGCATCGGCCTGGTCAGCGTTGTCGTCGCTCGGACAGTTGTCGAGACAGTCGTGAACGCCGTCGCCATCCCCGTCGGCCGGATCGCAGACGTCGCCGATGCCGTCGCCATTGCAGTCGCCCTGGTCGGCGTTCGAATCCTCGACGCAGTTGTCGCAGAGATCTCCGATGCCGTCGCCGTCACCGTCCGCCTGGTCGGCGTTCGAGAGGCCGATGCAGTTGTCACCGCAGTCCGGCACGCCGTCACGATCGAGATCGGGATCCTCGAAGATCTTGAGGTAGTTGGCGCTACCGTCCGAGCCGTCCGTACGGTTGCCGTCGGGGCCGACCGGCGTGTGCGCGAGGTCGATCGTGTCACCGACCGAAACCTGACGCACGACGATACGGACGAAGCCGGCTTGATCGTTCCCTGCGATGTTGGCGCGGTCGATCTCGTCGTCGTTGTGGAAGAGGATGCCGGCGACGCCCGTGCCCCTGCCGTTGGTCTTGCGCAGGTGCCAAACGACCGCGATGCAGCCGTCGACCGTCGAGACCCAGCGGCGCATCGTCCAATGCTCTTCGCGCGTCACCTGGTCGGTGTTGTCGACACTGTTCGTGCCGTTGGGGTGCGTGTTTTCCCGACCGAGGGTCGTCCACGGACCACGCGTCTGGTTGAGATCCCAGCTGCCACCGTTCCAGTGGTTGCCGGCGCGATCGATCGGACCGCCGCCTTCGCAGGGGTCACCATCGATACCGCAAGCGTTGGTGAACTCGGTGAAGTCATCAGCCTGGTAGACGCCGTCACCCTCGTTCTCGTCGAGGGTGAGGTTGTAGTAGCCGCTGTACCAGTTGTTCTCACCCTGCGTTCCGGTCGTGGTCCAGTCGGTGATGGAGTGAGCGAGCGGGTTGTCGCAGACGTTTCCGACGCCGTCGTCGTCGTCGTCGGCCTGATCGGCGTTCGCGTCGTTCGGACAGTTGTCACAAACGTCGCCCGTGCCGTCCGCGTCGAGGTCTTCCTGGCCCGAGTTCGCGATCGCGGGGCAGTTGTCCTCGGTGTCGAGGGCACCGTCGCCGTCACGATCCTGACAAGCGTCGCCGACACCGTCGCCGTCGCCGTCTTCCTGGCCCGAGTTCGAATCCGCGGGACAGTTGTCACACTCGTCGCCGACACCGTCGCCGTCGCCGTCTGCCTGATCCTCATTCGCGATGAGAAAACAGTTGTCCTCGGCGTCGACGTGGGTGTCGTCGTCCGAGTCCTGACAAGCGTCACCGACGCCGTCCTCGTCCGTGTCGGTCTGATCTTCGTTCGAGTCGTCGGGGCAGTTGTCGCAGAGATCGCCGACACCGTCGCCATCCGCATCTTCCTGGTCCGAGTTGGAGACACCGAGGCAGTTGTCCGTACAGTCGTCGATGCCGTCGAGGTCGAGGTCCGGACCCTCGAAGTCGATGATCATCGCCGTGTTCGTGCCGTCGGAACCGTCGTTGTCCGTGCCGTTGATACCTTCCGGCGTGTGCGCGAACTCGATCATGTCGCCCGGGGCGATCTCGATGCAGACGACGCGCTCGACACCGACGGCATCGGTACCCGCGATCGTCGCGCGGTCGATCTCGACGCCGTTGTGGAGGATGAGTCCCGTGACGCCGTTGCCCCCGTTCGCGTTCGCCTTGGACAACGTCCAGGTGATCGAGACCTGCTCGTCGATCGGATCGAGCTCGAGCTCGTCGTCTCCGAGGTTGACCCAACGGCGGACCGTCCAGTGGACGTCGCCGTTGTTGTTGCCGTTCGGATGCGACGTGGCCTGGCGGATTTCCGTCCAGGGCTGGGGAGGCGTCCTCGTCAGGTCCCAGTGACCGCCGGCCCAGTGGTTGCCGTCAACAGAGACCTCACCGCCGCCGGCACCGAACTCGTTCGTGAACTCGATGAAGTCGTCGGTCTCGTAACCCGGATCTTCGTCCGTGGTCTTGTTGTAGTAACCGTAGAACCAGTTCTTCTCGCCCTGGACACCCTCGGTCGACCAGTCGGCCGCGGAGTCCGCGATCGGTTGAGCGCTCAGGTCGCTTCCGAAGAAGCCGACGCTCAGGAATGCCGTCGTCACTGTAGCCAATGACACTGTAGCCAATGACACTGTGTTGCGCGGCAACTTGCGTACGTTTCGACAACGCATGTCGCAAATTCCCCTTTGTGAGAAAAAGAAAGGGGGCCCGTTCCGAGACCCTATTCACGTAAAGGACCCTTTTTTAGACCCGAGCACTCGTCGTGCTCTGCAACAGCCGAGTATGATTCGACGGCTCGGCATCGACAAGGACAAAAGTCCACTGTGACGTGTGATAGCATGGGCCGAATGGTCGTTCGAAAAATCCGAATATTAATCTCCCGAACACGCCCGCTCGCCCAGGCACCCGCGGCGATCGGAATTGCCCTCGTGCTCTGCGTCTGCGGCTGCTCGGACGACGAGTCGGGCGGCAGTGCGGAAAACGTCGATCCGGGCCAGCTCGCCGGTGTCTTGCCCGACGCCGACGCCGTGCTCCCAGGCACCGAGCACGTCGTTCCGAAAGACGCGGCGGACAAGGACGGCTGGGAAACCGAGGTGTTCAGCGACGCGGCCAGCGCGCAGCTCAAGGCGCTCTTCAAGCTCGTCGAGTCGGGAAAGGTCACGGTGGACTCCCTGGAACCACTGATCGCGAAAGGCCTCCGTTCGGTCGATCTTCGCCCGATGCAGCTCGACGATTCGTTCCAGGGTGACGCGTTCTCGGTTCGACGGGCGGCGAAAGCGACGCTCGACGCAAGCGCGATCACCCCGACAGACGCCGGCAGCCTTGCGAAAAAACTCACGTCACTTCTGGCCCCGTTCCCGGGAGCGACCGAGCTCCACAGCAAGATCAAGGTCGTCGACGTACAGCTCGGGGACGCGTCCTCAGTGTCGCGCATCGGAGCGTACATCCACCTCGGCGGCCGCCACGATCGTGGCAACTTCCAGATCAAGGCGACCTGGCAGACGACCTGGGAGCGAGCTTCGTCGGACGCTCCGCCCCGGCTCGCCTCGATCCGCGTCGACGACTACGAAGAGATCGAAGGGCTCTCGGCCACGGGACCGATGTTTGCGGACTGCACGGATGCTGTCCTCGCGCACAACTCGATCTTCGATCAGCAGCTGCGTCCGGGCATCGATCATTGGCTCGGTCGCATCGACATCCGCTTCGGTCTCGACATCGGCGGCTGGCAAGGCATCTCGGTCGCCGACGTCAACGGCGACGGACTCGACGATCTCTACGTCTCCCAACCCGGCGGACTTCCGAATCGACTCTTCGTGCAGCGCTCCGACGGTAGCGCGGACGAGGTGTCGGCGAAAGCCGGCGTCGACTTCATCGACTCCGCGCACGGGTCGACCTTCGTCGACCTCGACAACGATGGCGACCAGGACCTCCTCGCGGGTGTCGAGCAGGGCATCGTCGTCTGCGAGAACGACGGCACCGGGACGTTCACGTCGAAAGTACACCTCGCGCTTCCGGCGGCGATCCCCTACTCGATCGCCGCGGCCGACTACGACCGCGACGGCGACCTCGACTTCTTCGTCTGCTGCTACAACCGCCGCCGTCATACCCGCACGAACACGCACCTCGTCTTCGCGAGACCCGTGCCGTACCACGACGCGAACAACGGCGGACGCAACGTTCTCTTCCGCAACGACGGCTCGTGGCGATTTCGCCACGTGACCAAGGCTGTCGGCCTCGACGAGAACAACCGCCGCTTCTCCTACGCGGCGGCGTGGGAAGACTACGACAACGACGGCGACCTCGACCTCTACGTCGCCAATGACTTCGGCCGCAACAACCTCTACCGCAACGACCGCGGACGATTTGTCGACGTCGCGAAAGACGCCGGCGTCGAGGACATCTCCCCGGGCATGTCGGCGTGCTGGGGTGACTACGACAACGACGGCCTGCCCGACCTCTACATCTCGAACATGTTCAGCTCGGCCGGCAACCGCATCACGACGCAGGCGGGCTTTCACGCAGGAACCGACGAGGCGACGCTCAGCGAGTTTCGCCGTCATGCGCGCGGCAATTCGCTCTTTCGCAACGTCGGCGGCGGCAAGTTCGAGGACGTCAGCGAGACCGCTCAGGTCGTCATCGGTCGCTGGGCCTGGGGCTCGCGCTTTGTCGATCTCAACAACGACGGCTGGCAGGATCTCCTCGTGACGAACGGGTTCATCACGCAAGGCAAGGCCGACGACTTGTGAAGCTTCTACTGGCGGCAGGTCGTGTCGCGTTCACCGGTCGGCAAAGAGAAGCTCAACCCGACGCAGCAGTACATCGACGCCTGGAGCGAGCTCGCCGAGCTCATCCGGCAGGGGCGCTCGTTCAGCGGCCTCGAGCGTAACTGCGCGTTCCTCAACACGCGCGGGCCGCGCTTCGCGGACGTCTCCACGGCTTCGGGGCTCGACCACATCGACGACGGACGCACGGTCGCGCTCGTCGATTGGGATCACGACGGCGATCTCGATCTCTGGTACGCCAACCGCACGGGGCCACGCGTTCGCTTCCTCCGCAACGACGTGCCCACGAAGCACGGCGCGGTCGCGTTTCGACTCGTCGGAGATCCTTCCAAGCGCACGCCGCGAGACGCGCTCGGCGCGCGTGTCGAAGTGCACCTCGGCGACGATCTCAAGCTCTCACGAACGCTCTACGGCGGCGACGCGTACCTGAGCCAGTCGAGCAAGTGGATTCACTTCGGACTCGGCAAGGCCGAGAAGATCGACAAGGTCATCGTGCGTTGGCCCGGCGACGGAACACGCGAAGAGTTCCGCGGCATCTCGGTCGGTGGACGCTTCGTCCTTTCGCAAGGAAGCGGCAAGGCTGAGCCGGCGACAAAGCGCGCACGGACGCCGAGCCTCGCCGCCAAGACGCCGTCCGCTCCCCCACTGACCGAGAAGGCCCGCATCCGCTTCGCGCATCGCGACAGCGTTCCGCAGCTGACCTTCCAGACGTTCGACGGCAATGCCGTGCCGGTCGCCGGCAAGGGCAAGCCGACACTCGTCAACCTCTGGGCCACCTGGTGCGTGCCCTGCCTCAAGGAGCTCAAGCACTTCGCCAAGGCTGAGGAGGAGATCAAGAAGAGCGGGCTCCGTATTATCACGCTCAACGTCGACGGACTGCAGAAGAAGGACGGCGCGAGTGTCGACCCGGCGGCTCGTATCAAAGAGCTCGGCGTCAATTTCCCGAGCGGCGCCGCGACCGAGCAGATCGTCGAGGCCCTCGGCGCCGTGCAGAAGATGGGCGTCTATCGCCAGCGCACCTTGCCGCTACCCTCCAGCTACCTCATCGACGGCGAGGGGCGGCTCGCCGTGCTCTACAAGGGACCCGTGACGGTCGAGCAACTGCTCGCGGACGTCGCGACCATCGACGCGACCGCCAAAGCCGCGCTCGACAACGCGGTGCCGTTCGCGGGACGCTGGGCGCGCGAAGGCTTCCCCTCACACGACTTCGCTCCGAAAATCGCCTCGATCTACGGCGAGGGCGGCTACTTTGACGACGCGGTGGTGTACCTCGAAAGTCGCTTGCCGGCGGAGTCCGAAGAGCTCAGGAAAGCGAAAGACGACGCATCGCGACAACGAGCGTCGAAACGTATTGCCGATGTTCGGTTCGAGATCTCGAACTACGCGCTGCGGGCGGGTGACGCAGCAAAAAGTGTGACGACTTTGCGAAGCGTCCTCGACGATTCTCCGAACGACCTGCGCGCGGTGATGACCCTCGCGAGGATCCTCGCGGCCTTCGACGACGCGAGCGTACGTGACGGTGCCGAAGCCGTGCGACTCGCTCGCGAAGCCTGCGAGCGAACGAAGTTCCGTAATATCGACGCGCTCGACGTCTACGCCGCAGCGCTCGCCGAGGTGGGTCGATTCGACGAGGCGATCAAGACGATCGCTCAGGCGATGCAAGGGCTTCGTGCGCTCGGGCAGAACGCGCGCATCCCCGAGTTTCAGAAGCGCTCACAGCTTTACGAGACCGGCCGCCCCTTCCGTTACGACGCGAGCGGCAAGCCCGCGAACTGAGCCCGAACGACTCCTCGCCCGCGAACTCGAGAAAACCCTGGCACAAGTCTCGACGGCACCCGAGAATGGGGAGCTTGGGTGTTCGCGGTTCAGCACGGCTGCCCGGAACGCATTACGAGGGTTGAACGCTTAGTACGCGGGGGCGAAGGTTCGTCCCGGGTCTGCGTGCTCGCATCTACATTTTTTACGGAGTGACTCTGATGAGATCACGTGTAGACACGTCGCGCTGCTCGCTCATCGCGGCAGCACTGCTCGCCGGCTTGGCCTGGTCGCCGCTTCACGCGGACACGGCCGACTCGGTCGTGGACTGGTCGACGACCGGTACGCAGGGAGAGAACGGTTGGGAGTACGGTTACTACGACGTCACTAACGACGCGGAAGCCGGCTACGATCACGCGAACGACTTTGTCCCGTTCGAGAATAGCGCCGGCGACGACGGTGGCGCCGTCGACCCGGCCGGCAACCACTGGGCGACGAACAAGACCTGGGACATGCGACAGAACCCGGGCGGCCCGCCGTGGACTTTCATCGGCGAGTCGGCGAGTCACCCCGACGGCTCGAACCAGGCAGCCGAGTACCAGGCGATTCGTCGTTACCGCGCTCAGTTCGCGGGAGCGTCGGTCATCACGTGGCACATCCGCAAGAACAACGGCAGTGGCTCCGGTGTCTCGGGAATCGTCTACTTCAACGGCGCGATCCTCGACACGGCCGCGATCGCCGGTGCCGATCGGACGGGCGTGACTCGCTCGATCTGCGTCAATCTCCAGCTCGGTGATGTCATCGATCTCGCGCACTCCTCGTGCAACGCCGGCGGCGACTGCCACGACGGATCGGATGCATCGACGCTGACGATGACGATCACGAACGACCTCCCGGACACGGACGAGGACGGGGTCGACGATTGCAACGACAACTGCCCCGACGATTCGAACGCTGCGCAGACGGACAGCGATGGCGACGGCATCGGTGACGCGTGCGACAACTGCCCCGACGATAACAACCCCGACCAGGCCGACGACGACAGCAACGGCATCGGAAACGAGTGCGACGCGGTCGTTCTCGCGAACTCGATCGACGACTGGCAGGCCGACGGCTCGCAAGGTCCCTTCTGGTTCGCAGGCTA
>CAYZGY010000020.1:3215-9810 GCA_964478085.1 uncultured Planctomycetia bacterium | reverse complement strand
ACAAGACGGCCGACGACGATGACACGTACAACGCGGCCGAGTTCGTCGCCTTCACGAACACGGCGGGTCCCGGTGGCGGGCCGGTCGCTCCGGACGGCAACCACTGGACCGGCTCGAAGTGGGATCTCTTTCCCAACGGCAAGCCGTGGACCGAAGTTGCTCAGGAAGCCGTTCACCCCAACGGCATCAACAACGATGCCGAGCACTGGGCGATCCGCCGCTGGCAGTCTTCGCACCAGGGATGTGCACAGATCACCTGGCACATGCGCGCGGCGAACCCGAACGGCCTCGGTGTCACGGGTCACCTCTTCGTCAACGGTGTCGAGCTCGACTCGTTCGCCATCGCCGGAAACGACACGACGGGCGTCACGCGCTCGGTCAGCGTCTCGCTCAATCAGCAGGACCTGATCGACCTCGCCCTCACCCCGATCGGGCCGGACGGCAATACCGCCGACGGTGCCGACGGTAGCGCGACGTGGATGATCATCACCGCCGATCCGGACTCGGACGGCGACGGCGTCAACGACTGCGACGACAACTGCCCAGCGGTCGAGAACGACAACCAGGCGGACGCCGATAGCGACAACGTCGGTGACGTCTGTGACAACTGTCCGGACGACGCCAACGAGGATCAGTCGGACGTCGACAACGACGGAGTCGGTGACGTCTGCCAGGACGGCGACGAGGACGGCGTCACGGACAGCGAGGACAACTGCCCCGCGACCCCGAACGCCGGTCAAGAAGACGGCGATGCCGACAACATCGGTGACGCTTGCGACAACTGCGAAACGGTCTCCAACGAAGACCAGGCGGATGCCGACGGCGACACGATCGGCGACGTCTGCGAAGACGAAGACGAAGACGGTGTCTTCGACGTCAGCGACAACTGCGTCGGTGTCTCGAACGGCGACCAGTCCGACAGTGACGAAGACGGCGCCGGCGACGCTTGCGACAACTGCCCCGACGTTGCCAACCCCGACCAGGCCGATCGCGACGAAGACGGCATGGGCAACGCCTGTGATATGGCCGTCGCCGACTCGGTCGACGATTGGTCTGCTACGGGTACGCAGGGCGAGAACGGTTGGACCTACGGTCTCTACAATCGTCGGGCCGACATCGACGGTGGCGGCGACGGTATCTACGCCGCTGAAAAGTTCATCGAGTTCCTGCGCGACGGCACCGATGGCATCGTCGTCGACGTCAATCACTGGGATCTCGCCGGTGGCGGACGCTACCGCCTCGCCCCGGGTGGTGCTCCCTGGACCACGATCCAGCGGGAGAACGTCCACCCGAACGGTGACAACAATGGCGGTGAGCACTGGGCGATCCGTCGCTGGACGAGTGACGTCTCGGGTCACTTCGCCGTCTCGTGGCACATTCGCAAGCAGAACGCGAACCCGACAGGCGTCACCGGACACCTGTTCCACAACGACACCGAAGTCGACCGCTGCTCGATCTGGGGCCAGAACAATTCGGGCACCATCCGCACGGTCTTCCTCGAGCTCGCCGAGGGTGACACGCTCGATGTGGCGTGCACGCCGATCGGTCCGACGGGCAACCCGGCCGACGGCTCCGATGGATCCGTGACCTGGATGCGCGTCAAGATGAAGGTTCCTTGCGACGCGACGAACACCGGCGACGTGCTCGCCGATTCGATCGCCGACTGGACCGACGCCGACGATGAGGACCGCAAGGGCTGGAGCTACGGATACTTCGACGTCCGTGGTGACCTCGATACCGACAACGGAGCCTACGACGGCGGCGCGGAACTCACGGAATTCCTCAACGATGGCTCGGATCTCATCGAGGCCGACGTCGCTGACGGTGTTTGGCTCAATTCGCCGAACCACTGGGACGGCGGAAAGTACGATGTGCTCAACAACGGCGCCGGGCGTGGCCCGTGGACCCAGATGACTCAGCTCGGTGGCCACCCGGCCGCCAACGGTCAGATGACTCCGGAAGTCCACTGGTGTGTGCGTCGATGGACGAGCGACTACGAAGGCGAGGTCGTCGTGACCGGCATGTGGCGCAACAACAGCGGCGGGGGTGACGGCGGAATCGGCCGCATCTTCCACAACGGCGTCGAGGTCTACAACGGCCTCACGAATGGTTTCGGTACGACCGGCACGGTCGTTCTCGACGTCGCGATGGACGACGAGATCGACTTCGCGTTCGATCCCGACGGCGCCGGCGTCTATGACCCGGCCGTCGAAGGCTCGATCGACCTGATCAACGACGGCGCGGACGGCTACGTCTTCCACGGCAAGATCGAGGCGCTCGGCGCCTACTCCGACGAAGACGGTGATGGCCTTGCCGGCATCCCGGGCTGTGACAACTGCCCCGACGACGCCAACGAGGATCAGGCCGATGGCGACGAAGACGGTGTCGGAGACGTCTGTGACAACTGTCCGGAAGTCGCGAACGCTGACCAGGCCGACGAGAACGGCAACGGCGTCGGTGACGTCTGCGACGTCTCGGGCTTCAAGCGTGGTGACGCGAACTCGGACGGCGGTGTCGATCTCTCCGACGCGTCATTCACGTTCAGCTTCCTCTTCCTCGGTGGCGACGCCCCGGATTGTATGGATGCGATGGACTCGAACGACTCCAACGTGACCGACCTTTCCGACGGCGTCTACACCCTTAACTTCCTCTTCCTCGGTGGCCCGGCGCCCGCGGCTCCGGGACACGCCGAATGTGGAGAGGATCCGAGCGAGGACGCCTTCGCCGAGTGCGAATACTCGGAGGATCTCTGCGAGTGATACTCTGAGCAGGACCCGGTGAGCGGAAACCGGGTCACGCACAAAAAAGGGCTCGAGTCCAACACGGGACTCGAGCCCTTTTTCTTTGATACCGTCAGCTCGCGACGGGAGCCTCGAGCGAACGCGCACGACACTCGTCTTGCACCGCTTGGCGCGCGGCCGAGTTGTCGAAGAGGTCGACGACGATGTCGGCCCCACGACCGAGCTTCTTCGCGTTGCGCTCCGAAAGCTCTTTGCGAGCGGCTTCGATCTCGATGCCGACGTCACGATAGAGCCGGCTTCGCAGCGCCTCGACCTTCCACACGCCCACATCGGAGACACCGTAGAGCTGCGTCGAGACGTTGTGTTCCTCCACGCGATCTCGATCGATCACGCGAAGCTTGGCAGCACCTTGGCGCACGAGCATGTCCGCGAGATTCGAGCCGAGCGCCCCCGCGCCACAGAGCACGATCTGCGTCTCTGCAAGTCGCGCGAGCACCTCGTCGCTGCGGTAGATTCGTTCGTGGGTGAATCCATCGTTGGGGCTCATCGCTTCAGAAGCTGTAAATCTCGTCTCCGGCGTCGCCCTCACGGACGACACCCACGAGGCTCGCGAGGTCGAAATCGCGATCCTGACCTTCGATGCAAAAGCCCGCCGAGTGAATCGTCAGGTCCTCTTTTCCAAGACTCGAAACGTATTGGCGTCCGTCGACGCGTAGGCGGCACGCTCGAAGCGAGTCAGACCGCTCCGCTCGAGGCCTTCCGGCGAAACTTCTCGGTCGAGCGAGTCACGAAGAAACGAAGCCGTCGCCGGACTCTGACGGTCGTCGACGCCATCGAACCAGAAATTGCGCCCGTCGAATCGCGCGTTGACGTGCTCGAAGGCCCGAACGTCGAGTGCGAACCTGACGGGAACACGCCCCTCGACACGCACGCGCTGGTCTCCACCCTACGCCGGCTGTGCTTCCCAGACGTCTCCGACTCGTGAAAACCGTCGAGCTCGAGCTCGTGATCGGGCGCATCCCAGACGTCGAAGATCTCGACCGCGCCGGCCAGATCCTCGACGTCCGAATCGCCGCTCGGATCCTCGCTCACGGCCTCGATCTGACGTGCGAAGTCGTCGCCGAAGTACGAGCGAGAAGTCCGACGCGCATCCACGCGACGCGTAAACACCAGATCTCCCCGAGGGGCCAGCGCACGGTAGCGACGACGCGGAAACACGGCAACGAGGCCCCTCACGTCGTAGCGTCGAACCTCGGTCTTGTCGGACGGTTTCGGCTCTTTTCCGTCGTCGCCCCCCTCAACCGCTGTGACGACGCCGACACCCAAAGCCATTGCGAGCAGCACGGACTTCATGCCGAAACTACTTCCTTCTGGCGCGGAGCCCCCTACGACGCGCGCGTGCGGTTGGACGGCGGAAGTTGGTAGTCTATTCATTTCACACGCTACTCGGCCCGGCGTCACGGAGCCGTTTCTTTTTCCCGCGCGAAGTGGTTCACTGTCGAGCGAACCGCCCATCGCACGCTTCTCATGCGCATCCTCTACATCGACATCGACTCTCTCCGCCCCGATCATCTCCGCTGCTACGGCTACCATCGGGAGACGAGCCCGAACATCGACCGCATCGCTCACGAAGGGCTTCGCTTCGAAAACCTCTACATCAGCGACGCTCCCTGCTTGCCGAGTCGCACCGCGCTCTTCGGTGGGCGCTTCGGAATTCACAACGGTGTCGTCAATCACGGGGGCTCGGCGTCCGAGCCGCACATCGAAGGTTCTGGGCGTAGTTTCGAGTCGACGCTCGGCCGGACCAGCTGGATGCGTTGCCTTCGGAACGCCGGACTTCACACCGCGTCGATCAGTCCCTTCGGCGAGCGGCACTCGGCGTGGCACTGGTACGCGAACTTCAACGAGGTGCACAACACGGGGAAGAACGGTCTCGAAAACGCCGACGAGATTGCCAGTGTCGCCATCGATTGGATCGAGCGACGCGGGGCGCGAGACGATTGGTTCCTTCACGTGAATCTCTGGGACCCTCACACGCCCTACCGCGCGCCCGAGGACTTCGGCGATCCGTTTGCCGAGTCACCGCTTCCCGCCTGGCTCACCGAAGAGGTGCGCGCCGCGCACTGGGCCGGTTGCGGGCCCCACTCCGCTCGTGAAGTGACCGGATACGTCGACGATCCGTCGGTCTACGGCGCGATCTACCCGCGACAACCGTCGCTCATCGATTCGATGGACGAAGTGCGCAAGCTCTTCGACGGCTACGACACGGGAACTCTCTACGCCGACCTCTGGATCGGACGCATCTTCGACGCGCTCGCATCGGCAGGAGTCCTCGATGAGACGGTCGTTCTGATCGGTGCCGACCACGGCGAGAATCTCGGCGAGCTCAACATCTACGGCGACCATCAAACGGCCGATCAGATCACGACCCGCGTCCCTCTCATCGTTCGCTGGCCTGGCGTGACGGACACGGACGCTCTGCGAGGCAAGGCCGACGACTCGCTCCATTACCACTTCGACTTTGCCGCGACGATGATCGAGCTGCTCGGCCAGAGCGTCCCCGACAATTGGGACGGACGCAGCTTTGCGAGGTCTCTGCGGGCCGGCGGGCCCGAAGGGCGCGAGTACCTCGTCGTCTCGCAAGGCGCGTGGAGCTGTCAACGCGGCGTTCGCTTCCGCGCGCATCGCGCCGGGGCTTCCGAAGTGACGAACTACCTGATGATCCGTTCGTACCACGACGGCCACCACTGCTTTCCCGATCGCATGCTCTTCGATCTCGACGCCGATCCCCACGAGCAGCGATCGCTGCACGAAGACGAGCCCGAGCTCGTCACGAAAGCCGATGCCCTTCTCGATTCGTGGTACGACGAGATGCGCGCAAGCGCGACGCATTCTGGCGATCCTTTCGACACGGTGATCGCCGAAGGCGGTCCGCTCCACACGAAGGGAGAGCTGCCGGCCTACCTGAAACGCCTACGCGCCGACGGGCGCGGGCAGTGGGCCGATCTTCTCGAAGCCAGACACCCGAACGAGCTCGCCTAGCGACCGACAAGCGATGGCCGACGTCGAAGTCATCCGATCTTCTTCGAATCCCGCGCTCAAGCGCGTACGCTCGGTCAATGCCGGCCGCGAGCCGAACGTGCTGCTCCTCGAAGGCGACCGACTCGTCGACGAGGCACGACGACAAGGCCTGGATCTCGAGCTCTGCCTCGTCGCAGAAGAGAGAAGCGAGCGCGCGAGCGAGCTCGAGGCGAGCGGCGTCCCAGTCAAGCGCATCGAGGCAAAGCTCCTCTCGGGAATCAGTCGGCTTGTCCAGTCCCCCGGCATCCTCGCGCTCGCACAGCAGCCCGATCGGGGCGAGCTCGCCGAGTTCGAGTTCACAGACGATGCGCTCGTCGTCGTCGCCGCCGGCATCGCTGACCCAGGGAATCTCGGCGGGCTCGCACGCACCGCCGAGGCCGCGGGTGCGAGCGCAATCGTCGCGATCTCGGGTGGCGCACGGCTTTGGAACGAGAAGGCCGTGCGTGGCTCGATGGGAACGCTCTTGCGACTTCCCGCGTTCGGATCGCCGAGCGCGGAAGCCGCGCGAGACGTCCTCGACTCGAGCGGCTTCCGCCACGTGCGTGCGGCCACACGCGGCGGCACGCGCCTCACCGACTTCGACTGGTCGGGCCGCGTCGCGCTCTGGCTCTCCTCCGAAACGGGCGACCTACCCGAGCTCGCCGAGTCGTTCGAAGGCGTGACGATTTCGATGGCCACTCCGATCGAGTCTCTCAATGTCGCGGCGGCAGCGGGCCGGGGGGGGGTTTAGCACCCCCCCCCCCCCCCACGAGGCACACCCCCCGGCAAAAAAA
>CAYZGY010000020.1:0-3205 GCA_964478085.1 uncultured Planctomycetia bacterium | reverse complement strand
GTCGCGAAGAGTGGGAGCGGCGAAGCGCGAGACGCCTTATCGAGCGTCTTCTGCGAGTATTCGACCGACTCGGGAAACACCTTTCGGTACTGACTTCCAAAGCCGATGATGTCGAACCGGTCCCTCTCCTCCATCGATCTCAGGCACAATTCGAGCGCGGCACGGGCCTGCTCGATGCTCCGCCCGTGCATCGATCCGGATTGATCGATGAGGTAGATGAACTCGCACGGAACTCGGTCGCTCTCGGAGAATCGCGGCGCGAACTGCAACAAGCTTGCGGGCCAAGCTCCGAAGGAAAGTCTATCGACTGAGAACGCTACAACGCCTACGACATCTCGACGATACGCCCCGAGACCACCGATTCCTCGGCGGCGAGGCACATCACCGTCGACCACCTTCCGTCGAGCGCGGTACACGGTGGCGTGTCGCCTTCACGGACGCAGCGTACGAACGCGGCGACTTCATCGGCGAGCTCGAGAAGCTCTCCGGTCGACGTCTCGAAAGGCACCTCGGTGATGTCGCTGCCGAGACCGTAGCTCAGCGCGAAGGTGGGCGCGTCGGACCGGGCATCGGCCGCGCTCCATCGCGCCAAAATCGTTCCTTCGGTGCCGACAACCTTGCCCGTGCGGTGATGGCCGAAGGCCGCGAGCGTCTGGGAGACGACCGCGTACGCGCCGCCGGGGAATCCGACGATCGCCGAGAAGTTGTCGCGCAGCTCGGGATGGTCGGCGTGACGTGAATTGGCGCGCGCGAAAACGTCGACCGGCTCCCCGCGACTCGAGAGGTACCACCTCACGAGATCGAAGAAGTGGATCGGCTCTTCGAGGATCCAATTGCCGACTCGGTCGATGTCGTAACGCCAACCTTCGGCGCCTTGACGATACGGAAAGCGCGAGAGCTCGACCAGCGCATGGAGCGGCTCACCGATCTTGCCGGAATCGATGAGCGATTTGACTCCTCCCCAAAGCGGCGAGAGACGGAGCTCGTGACCGACGGCAAGCACGCGACCCGATTGTTCTGCGAGCGCGACGAGCTCGTCGCAATGCGCCGCCTCGTTCGCCATCGGCTTCTCGAGGAGTACGTGCTTGCCGGCTTCGAGCGCCGTTTTGGCAACTTCGTAGTGCATCGAGTTTGGCAGAACGATGTCGATGACGTCGATGTCATCGCGATCGATCACCGCACGCCAGTCGCCGCAAACGTCGGCCGTCGGCTGCGCATCCCTTGCCGCGGCTTGGCTCGCGTCCGATTTGACCGCGACCGCCGCGAGGGTGGCACCGTCCGTCTTCGAGATCGCGTTGGCGTGATGCGCGCCGAAGAGCCCGTAACCGAGGAGGCCGAATCGGACCGTGTCGTTGCCGCTCATTCCGCCTGATCCTCGTCTTTCGTTTCGCGTCCGAAGTAGGCGACGAGCGCACCGAGGAGGTAGAGCGGCGCGATGTAGACGGCCTTCTCTTCCGGCGTGAGCGCGAAGATCCCGAAAGCCGCAAGCGCAGCGGCGCTCGCGAGGCGCCCCGCGTTGAACCCGAATCCGGCGCCCGTTCCCTTGAGTCGTGTCGGGTAAAGCTCGGGGAAGTACACCGCGTACCCCGCGTGCATTCCGAGCGGAAAGAAGCCGAAGATCGGCAAGACGACCACCAACCACTTCACGTCGGCGTCCTTGGCGATCAGAACCTCGAAGAGGAGGAGCACCATGCCAAACGCGACTACGTGATAGAAAATGAACGCCCGGCGACGCCCCAGTCGATTCGCGAACCAACCGAAGAGGACGAGGCCGAATCCGCCGCCGATCGTGTTGAGCGTCATACTGAGCATCTCGGCCGACTTGACGTCGTGCTTCTTGAACGCGGCCTCCTTGGCTTCCTTGTGCTTCTCCCTCTCTACCGCCGTCGCTCCTTCCGGCGCCTTCGCCTCGAGCCCCTCGGCGACGAGCGCGTCTTTTTCCGCCTTGCGGTAGAGCGCGTTCTTGCCGTAGATGTGCCCGCCCCAAAAAGTGACGAGCCCGATCGTCGAGAGACTGACGGCGACGATCGTGTCGCGAAGATACTTCTCGTTGAAGAGCTCGACGATGCGGCCGGGCTTCTGCGTGTCGTCGGACTTCGCTCGCTCTTGCGCTGCGACCCACTTGTCCGGCTCGCGCAAGCTCCAGCGCACCCAGAGTGTCAGTAGCGCCGGGAACGCACCGATCGCGAAACCCCAGCGCCAGCCGAGATCTTCGTTGCCGACGACGAACGCACCGGCCGCCGCCGCCATCAGAGTGCCGCCGACGCTCGACGCGTGGAAAATCGATCCCATCACGGCGCGGGAGCGCTTCGGCATCACCTCGTTCACCATCGCAGCGGCGACCGCCCACTCGCCTCCGACCCCCATCGCCACGAAGAAGCGCAGGACGACCATCTGCCACGGCTCCTGTGCGAACGCAGTCACACAGGTGAACAGCGAATAAAACAGGATCGTGATGATCATCGTCTTCGATCGGCCGATCCGATCGCTGAGTATCCCGAAAAAGACGCCGCCGAGCGCACCGCCGATCAGAAAGCTCGAGAACGCCCAATCGTTCCAGCTCGAAACTTCCGGATGGTCCGCACCACGGCCGAGCAGCTCGGGCATCGCTTCCCGCATCGACGCGACGAAGATCTGCCCCTCGAAGATGTCGAACATCCACCCGAGCGACGCGATGATCAGCACGAGCCATTGATACTTGGTGATGCCCTCGTACCACTTCTGTGGATCGGGGTTCAGATTCGCGTCACTCATCGCCTATTGCCTATCGCCCGTCGTCAGTGGCGTCTTCGGTGAATCGACCCAGCGCTCTTGTACACGTGCCAGACGGCACGTTTCGAGGCGCGGCAGGACATACTGCGCGAAGCGCTCGCACTCGGGCAAGTGCGGATATCCCGAAAAGATGAACGATCGCATGCCCAGGTCGATGTAGCGCTCAATCTTTTCGTAGACCTGATCCGGGTCACCGACGATCGCGCTCCCGCAGCCCGATCTCGCACGGCCGATGCCGCTCCAAACGTGCGGCTCGATGTAGCCCTCGGCGTCGGCGCCCTCACGAAGCGCGTCCTGTCGCCGCACGCCGAGCGAGCGCGAGTCCTGCGAGCGGTGCTTGATCTCCGCACCGAGCTCGTCGTCGAGCTTCGAGACGAGACGCTGCGCGGCGTCGCGCCCGTACCCGTAGGTGAAGCGCCCCAAAAAGTTGATT
>CAYZGY010000019.1:10675-23790 GCA_964478085.1 uncultured Planctomycetia bacterium | reverse complement strand
CGATCCCGATCATGATGGCTGCTGTCGGGACGTACCGATGACCCTGCGCCGCTCCGCGATGGAGTGGCTCTTCGAGAACGACGGCCACGGTCGTCGTGCCATGACGCGAATCGTTAAGCACGGATTCGACGCTGATGTCGACGGGAGTGGCGTGACGGAGCAGGCGTGGCTCAACGGCTTCGATGACATGGGAAGGATGATCTTCCGAGCGGACATCGACGGCGATGCGAACGAAGAGTCTATCTACTACGCCTTCGCGAACGAGGCGCTCCCTGCCCTCGGCGTCTTCTCCTCGGGGAACGCCGCGGGCGTCCCGCACTTCTTCCTCAGCGACGTCGAAGGCAACGCGGGAGCGCTCCTCAACGCTGTGACTCTCGAAGCGAGTGATGAAAAGTCGACCCAGCACTGCGGCTCGGTCTCGAAGAACGGCTCGAACCCGCAAGCACGTCAGGAGCACACCGGAAACGTCTACGGCAACAGGTACGGCGATACGGAGGACGGCTTCCAGCTCGTGGAAGATCCGAATTGCAGCCCGATGGTGCTGACAGCGGACGGGTCGAGGATAGATACAGAGATGAAGGAGCGGAGTCCGGCTCGAGGAAAGAGCTGGCCGCCGGTACTTCCTCCACAGGGGAATGCTCGCGACGGGTTCTTCTCTGACCACCACCACCAACTTCTCGGGATCACGCTGTGGGACGCGGACGTTCTGTTCGACGATCACGTCGCGAACTACTCCTTCAACACGGACTGGCGGTGTCACTGCAAGGACGGCGCAGCGAAGATCGAGCGGCCGGATGAGCCGCTTCCCGAGGCGCGAGCAAAGCCCACAAAGTACGGGCGCGAGCAGGACGCCTACACGGTCGCCGATTTTCCGGAGAAGACCCCTGACGGTAAGACGCGCGAGCGTTGGAAGTATCGCGGAATCGGGTCGTGGGAAGAGACCTCGGCTCTCGCGGTGGTCGGAGGAGCGGTCGCCGGGGGAGTCGCGGGCGCGAACGCGGCGGGTGTCATCGCCGGAGCGCCGTCCGTCGCGTCAGGTCCTTTCGCGCCGGCGGTGTACACCGTTTCGGTTCTGATCGGGGCGGTCGGCGGGGCAGCGACGGGCGCTGCGATGTCGTCGGACGATGTCGTTGCCAGGTACGAGTATCGGTTTGTCTTCTCGTGCTCTTGCCTGAACGGAAAGCCGAAGTTTCGCTGTCACCGTGAGGATGGCGATCGGCCGAAGGACGCGGGCGATCTCTATTGGAAACACGGCAAGCCGGAGAAGGGGCGGTGTCGCTAGCGACGACCAGACAATCTACAAGCGGAGTGTCCCGATCATGAAACGACCGACAGGTTCTTACCTCTACCTGACGATCACCGCCTGCTCGCTTCTGTCGGGCTGCCGAGACTCAGCGACCGAGTGGGCCGATTCGGTGACCTACACCGGAGTCTTTCGACGAGATCAAGAGCGCATCTCGACAGGCCACATCAATGATCAGGTCGCCGTTGCAGTGGCCCTTCGACTCCCTGAGGGTTACTGGGATTCCAGTGGCGGAGCCGGGGCAGGACCCGATCCAGCGTTTCACTTCAGCGAGTCTTGGCGCCACCCGACCCAACCGGACTTTAACTGGCGTTGCGAAATGAGTGGCACGAAGACCGGCACGATGACGATCGACGGGAATACCTTCTCGCTCGAGAAGGGGCGGTTCTTCTTCGTGCACGTCGTTGACGAGTCGATTCATCTTTACCAGTACGACATCGATGTCACGAAACTCTTCGTCCACAAAGAAGCGATCATGAGCGAGACCGACGAAGCCCCGACGCTCGACCAGATGTTCGAGCGGATCTTTCCGAACTTCGGAGGCCGGCTCCCGCCGGACATCTCCGGAGAAACCCCGAAGCGTTAGTACGTTCTTCAGCTCCCCTCGTCGCTCGACACAACGAGCGGCGGGGGGGCTGGTTTCGGGCCGATGGGCGGTTGCACCGCGACCGGAGCCGGCGTGAATCTGAAGAAGCCCTCTCCGGTGTACTCCCTGCGAAGAATCGCGAGCACCCACTGAAACGTGCGAACGTCTTCGTTAACACGTTGCAGGTCGACATTCGGCCCGAGGAATAGACTTCTACGCACGGGGTCCTGAAAGTCGACGAGGAGACGTTCGAAAACGGGAATGGCGATCCAGGGAATGTGCGATTGGACCCACCCGGGATCCGGAGCGATGTTCGGTCACATCAGGGAGTTGGCGGGACGCGGGAGGTAGGGGACCTTTCTCGCGAGCAGTCGCGCATTCTCGGCGACCGTTTCATAGGCATCGTCGTCGAGGTCGTTCCCGATCAGGCGCAGGAGCGCCCAGGATGCCTCGACACGCACTTCAGGGGCTTCGTCCTCGCGGGCGACTTCCGTGAAGATCCGAGGTGCACGCTGCGAAGCATGTTCTTCGAGTGAGTGCACGGCCTGAATTCGCTCCTCGACCGACCCGTGCTCCAGCCGCCAAAGAGCGTGGAGCTCGGGGGCTCGGTCGATCGCCACCCAGGCGAAGATGGCCGTAAGAAGGGCTGCCGAGAAAAGAATCCAGCCTTTGATCCGTCGATTCGTTTTCATGATCGCTCCGCGCTCCGGGGTTCGCATGCAGAGTACCCCGAGCGGGTGCAGAATCGAGTAACAGGTGTGTAACCGAGTCGCCGGATCACTCCGCGGACTCCGCCGACGAGGCGGCCTCTTCGACCACGTGACACGCGACCCCATGCCCGTCAGTCTCGATCCACTTCGGCGCCTCGACGTCGCATTTTCCCTCGACGGCCACGGGGCATCGAGGGTGGAAGCGGCATCCGCTCGGCGGGTCGAGGGGGGAGGGGACGTCGCCGGCGAGCACGATGCGTTTTCGCTCGCGTGTCGGATCGGGGACGGGGACCGCTTCGAGAAGGGCCTTCGTGTACGGATGTTGCGGTGCCTCGAAGATCTTCTTCGTAGGAGCCGATTCGACGATCTCGCCGAGGTACATCACAGCGACGCGATCGCTGATGTGCTCGACCACTGCGAGGTCGTGGGCGATGAAGAGGTAGGCGATTCGGCGTTCGTCCTGCAGATCACTCAGGAGATTGACGATTTGCGCTTGGATCGACACGTCGAGCGCCGAGACCGCCTCATCACAGACGATGAACTTCGGACGCAAAGCCAACGCTCGCGCGATGCCGATGCGTTGTCGCTGGCCGCCCGAGAATTCGTGCGGATAGCGACCGAGGCTGTCCGCGGGCATGCCGACTCGTTCGAGAGTCTCTACGACGAGTTTCCGGATCGCGCTCTTGTCGCCACGGCGATGGATCTTCGGGCCCTCGGCGACGATCTGCTCGATCGTCATGCGGGGATTGAGCGATGAGTACGGATCCTGAAAGATGATCTGGAGCTCACTGCGGATAGTTCGCAGCTCGGCGCCTCGCAAGAGGAGCAGATCGCGATCGTCGAATCGAATCTCGCCCGAGGTCGGCTCGAGAAGGCGAAGCACGGTTCGTCCGACCGTCGTTTTGCCGCAGCCACTCTCGCCGACGAGCCCCAACGTCTCGCCGGCTTTGACCGAGAAGTTGACGCCGTCGACCGCCTTGACCCAGCCTGCCGTGCGACGAAAGACGCCTCGGCGCACCGGGAAGTGCTTCTTCAAATCATGGACTTCGAGGATCGGGCGGGTCATTCGAGCACGTCACAAGCGGCATCGTGACCGCTCGTGACCTCGCGTAGTTTCGGTTCGGTGACGCGGCACGCGTCGACGGCCTTCGCGCAGCGGGGATGAAATCGACATCCCGTCGGGTGCTCGAGCGGACTCGGGACGCTACCCGGGATCGTCTGAAGGCGATCGGTCGCGCTCGCGCCCAGACGCGGCAGCGCATCGAAAAGACCGCGGGTGTAAGGATGGAGCGGGTTCGCGAACAGCTCGCGCACGTTCGCACGTTCGACGACTCGCGACGCGTACATGACGACGACCTCGTCCGCGGTCTCCGCGACGACGCCGAGGTCGTGCGTGATGAGGAGCAGTGACATTCCCGTCGATTCTTGCAGCTCCCGCATCAGATCGAGGATCTGCGCCTGAATCGTCACGTCGAGGGCCGTTGTCGGCTCGTCGGCAATCAGCAGCTTGGGATCACACGCGAGCGCCATCGCGATCATCACACGCTGGCGCATGCCTCCCGACATCTGGTGCGGGTACTCGTCGACCCGTGTCGCCGGATCGGGAATCTTCACACGAGTGAGAAGGTCGATCGCTTGCTCGCGCGCCTCCTTGCGAGAAGCACCTCGATGAAGTCGCAGACTCTCGGCGATTTGCTGCCCGACCGTGAAGACGGGATTGAGCGAGGTCATCGGCTCCTGAAAGATCATCGCGATCTCGTTGCCGCGCACCTTGCGAAGCTCGTCCTCCGAGATTGTGTCGAGCCGTCGACCTTCGAAACGAATCTCACCTCCCGCGACTTCTCCCGACGGCGGAAGAAGGCGGAGGATCGAGTACGCGGTGACCGACTTTCCGCAACCGCTCTCTCCGACGACAGCGACGGTCTTGCCCTTCGGAACGTCGAAGCTCACTCCGTCGACCGCGCGCACGACGCCTTCGGGCGTCGAAAAGTGCGTCGAGAGATTGGAGATCTGAAGGAGAGGAGCGTCTTCGGTGGTCACGGGCGACACTATATCGCGGTCTTGCGAGAACTTCACGACTCGCCCCTCCCGCCGGGCCTTGACGAACCGCGCTCCCGAGCCGTCGGATCGATCGCATCGCGCAGCGCATCCCCGACGAGGTTGAACGCGAGGACCGCGATGAAGATCGCGACGCAGGCGGAAGGAATGATGTGCGCGGTCGTCGCACGCAGACCGTAACCGTCCTTCAGCACGTTTCCCCACGAAGGGTTGGGCGGCTGAACGCCGAGACCGAGCCACGAGAGCGCCGTTTCGACGAGAATCGCTGCGGCCATCCCGAAGGTGATGTCGACGAGCGCCGGCGCGAGCGAGTTCGGCAGAAGGTGACGAAACATCACACGCGACGATCCAGCGCCCAACGCGCGAGCCGCGAGGCAGTACTCGACGTCGCGCAGGCGAAGAAACTCGCCGCGAGTCATTCGCGCAATTGAGGTCCAGCGCGTCAAGCCGAGGACGATCATGACGTTCTCGAGGCGTGGAGGGAACCACGCGAGGACGGCGAGGACGAGAAAGAACGTCGGAAAGCAGATGACCACCTCGATGACTCTCGAGATGACGACATCGATCCAGCCGCGAAAGTAGCCCGCGAGCGCTCCGAGCGTCAGGCCGATGAGACCGGCGATCCCCATCGCGATGAATCCGACCTTCATCGAGACACGCGTCCCGTGAATCAATCGTGCGAGAACGTCCTGCCCCATCGAGTCCGTGCCGAGCCAGTGGCGCCTCGACGGCGCGGCGTGAATCTCGGTGTCGATCTCGAGCGGCCCCCAAGGCACGGGCGTGAAGAGCGCCCAGTCGCGTTCGGGGTCGTACTCGCGTTTGAAGTCGAAGGTGTAGAGCCGAAAGGGCTTGTCCTTGCGAATGTACTTGCCGACGAGCGGAATCCCCTGAACCGTCTCGACGACCGCGGGGAAGTACCATTCGCCCTGGTAGCGGCACGCGATCGGCTGACGATTGGCGAGCATCGGCGCGAAGACGCCGACGAGCAGCATTCCGAGCAATATCCAGAGCCCGAGGACACCGCGCTTCGATCGACGGAAGCTCGCCCAGATCGCCCCTCGACCATCATCGATCTTCTTGGCGAGAGCTTCAGTCATACGTCACCCTCGGGTCGACCCAGGCGTAGGCGATGTCAGCGACGAGTGTCGAGACGAGAACGATGCACGAAGTGACAAAGGTCATCGCCATGATCGACGGATAGTCGCGCGCGAGGACCGACGTGTAAAACAGCTGTCCGAGGCCGGGCCACCCGAAGAGCACCTCGAGCATGACGCTTCCGCTGAGAAGATACGGCATGGTCAGCGCGACCAGGGTGACGAGCGGTATGAGGCTGTTTCGAAGCGCGTGGACGAAGACGACGCGGAACTCTGACAGCCCTTTGGCTTTCGCCGTCCGGACGTAGTCTTGGCGGACCACCTCGAGCAAGTTCTGGCGAACGAATCGTGAGTAGTACGCGAGACTCGGCGCAGTAAAGCAGATCGTAATCAGGACGTAGTGCTTTGCGCGGTCGAGGATCTGCTCCCCAGTGCTCAGCGAATCGTAGTTGTCGGAACTCATGCCGTGAATCGGCAAGATGTCCCATTTCACGCCGACGTAGACGATGAGCACCATGCCGAGAACGTAGGACGGCACGGAGTAGAGCCCGTAGAGCGTCGTCCCGACGATGCGATCGAACCATCCTCGCGGGCGCAGGGCGGAGTACGCGCCGATCGGCAGCGAGATCGCGACGGCGAGTAGGAGCGCGACGATGGCGACGGAGACCGTCGGCCACACCGCTCGTCCGATGCGTGTGGTGACCTTCTCGCCGCCGAGAAACGACTCGCCGAAATCGCCCGTCGCGAGCTTGCGAAGCCAGATCCCGTATTGGATGTGGATCGGTTGGTCGAGTCCGAAGTGCGTGCGAAGACGGTCGTACGCGGGCGTGTCGGAGCTGTCCGAAACCCGAGGCGTATCGGGGAGCAGCATGTCGACCGGATCGCCCGGCGCGAGTTGAATCACGACGAACGTCACCAGCGTGATCCCGAAGAGCGTGATCAGCGCGATGAACAGGCGACGCACGAGGTATTGAAGCATCGAAACCGAATCCGTGTCCGCGACGACTGTACGGCTTCTACTTCGCGTCGTCTACGTGAACCCACCAATCTCGGATTCCGGGATGGTACCCAGCGATGCCTCGAGGCGAAAAGTAGACTCCGCGGATGCGCTTGTTGAAGGCCCACATCGTCGGGATCGTGCAGATGAAGAGGTAGGGCTGATCCTGGTAGACGAGGCGGTGCATCTCCTGGTAGATCAGCTTGCGTTTCGCGGGATCCATCTCCTTGCGACCCTGCTCGAATAGATCGTCGACGCGGGCGTTCGCGAATCCGACGTAGTTTCGACCGCCCGGCTTGTCGATAACCGACGAGTGCCAGATATTCCGTGACGTGTCGGGGTCGGTCCCGGAGCCCCAGCCCATGATGTACGCGTCGAACTTGCCGGCGAGGAGGTTCGTACGAAGCGTCATGTACTCGACGGCTGGAGTCTCGACGAGAATGCCGACCGCTTTGAGATCCTCTTGGAGCGCGCGAGCGACCTGGGGCGCGAGCTTCGCGGCCGTCGGGAACTCGATCTTGAATGCGAGGCGCGTCTCCTTGCCCCCGATCGTCTTGTAGCGAAGTCCATCGTCCTCGCTGACTTTCCAGCCGGCTTCGTCGAGCAGCTCGGCGGCCCTCTTGCGATCGTAGCCGAAGGGCTTGATGTCTTTGTCGTAAGCCCAGGACGCCGGCGCAAACATGCCATGGACGGGCTCGTAGAGTCCCTTGCAGTGCACTTGAAGGAACTTGCCGATGTCGAACGCGTGTGCGAGCGCTTGGCGGACCCTCCGATCGGAGAAGATCGCGTGGGACTTGCGGTTGTTCCAGCCGACGTAGTAGTAGTTCCACGTGGGCGCGTAGGCTCTGACGCCGACCTGGGCGAAATCCGCGTCGGAGGTGCCCGACTCGAATTCTGTCGGCGCGAGCATCAACTCGTCGATCTCCTCGCGCTTGAACAGATTGAGCGCTTGGGCCGCGTCCTTGACGACTTTGAAGATCATGCGCTTGAAGTGAACCTTCTTGCCGTAGTAGCCCTCCCAGCGCGCGAGCTCGATGCGTTCGCCGTGAACCCACCTCACCATGCGATAGGGGCCGCTTCCGATCGGCATCACTTGCGCAAAATTCTGATAATAGGGGCTGGTCTTGAGCGTCTTGTCCTTGGCGCGCTCAGCGGGATTCCCGATGATGTGCTTCGGAAGAATCGGGAAAACCATGTCCCACTGACCCACGGGACGAGCCTCCTTGTGAACGTAACGGACGGTTCTGTCATCGACCGCCTCGACGACCTCGAGCTGGTTGCGACCGTTTCGCATCGTGCCGACGGGGACGTCGTCGTCGAGGATCGTGCGCCACGTGAACTCGATGTCGTGCGCGGTCAGCGGCTTGCCGTCGTGGAAACGGAGGTTGTCGTGAAGGGTGATCGTGTAGACCTTGCCGTCGGGCGACTTCTTCCACTCCTTCACCATCGCGTCGTTGACCACCCAGTCCATGTTGCGGCCAACCTTGAAGGGGCCGTCGAAGATGCACTCGATGAGCCAGTTGTCGACGCGACTCGTGTAGAAGAGCGGATTGAGCGAGGTCGGTTGGGCGTCGAGTCTTCGGAGCAGCGTCTCGCCTCGAGCGATGCGTGACTCGTCCACGGGCACGGGCTCGAAGAGCGACTCCGGATTGACGAGCTCGTCAGGGGCGAGGGGGCCGGGAGCCGTTCCTGCAGGAGCGGGATTCGGATCGGCGGGCTCGGGAGGGCCCCCGAGCGAAAGCCAAATCAGGACGAGGACCGCCAGGACGGCCGAAGCAGACAGAAGCTTGTTCATCGGGCTAATCTCGGCTCACCCGGTCCTCGGAGACCCTTTCGACGCGAGCCATCATACGTCGCGGCGCGGAAGCCGTCGACTTCATTTGTGTAACTGTTAGAAATTATTTGACGAAACGGACGCAATGGACAGGTGGCAGGTGAGAGGAGTTGCACTCCCACGAATCACCGCGATCGTTCGAGACGAGGAGGCCGCGGGGAATCGTCCCGCACCAGAGTCGACCGGGTTGTGCGGACGAGCCTGCCTCGAGCGACCAGACACGGACAAGCTTCCAGGGGATCTCGCGACCCATCGCATCGATCTCGGGCTCGCTGCCTTCGGGCGGCTCCGGATACTCGGGGCAGGCGATCTCTTCCCACGTCTCGCCTTCGTCGCTCGAGCGATGCACCTTCGTTCCGAAGTGTCCGTGGTCGAGCGAGGCGTAGACGCTGCCGTCACGAGTGTCCGGGAGGATCATCGAGAATTCTCGGCGAGGAAGGCACTGCGGGAGATGCTGCAGCTGCCGCAGCTGCCGCTCGTGTCACGGTCGACGGTGAAGACACCTTTGCGCGTGGCTACGTAGAATCGGTCGCTCATGAGATTCGTCTTTTTTGCGTGGGCGCAATCAGAACCCGTTGCTGGTTGGGGTGAATCATCCGCCAGATAGGGCCTGCATGACGTAGGCTTCGCCGTTTTCCTTCACGGCATCGGACAGAGAGGCGCGATCCTCGATCGGCTGATTGTCGACGAAGATCGCCATGTGCTTGCGCAGCGCTCCGTGCTCGTCGAGGACGTATCCTCGCGCTTTCGGAATCTCGTCGAACATCGCATCGAGCACTTCACGAACGGTCGAGCCTCTCGCGTCGGTCGGCGGGCATTCGAAGTGCCGCTGAATGTTCTGCGTGAAGGTGACCCGAGCCATGGTGTGCTTCCGAATATCCGTCAAACCGGCGCTCAAGTCCAACAATTGGGTTGAGCTCGTCACGCGAGCATGCCGATACTCGGAACAAGCCTCCGCGTGTTTTCGCGCGAGCGTCACAAGAGAGGGACCGAGAAGGAGTCGAGCGTGGCTACCGTGAGCAAAGTGCACCGACCTGGGCGTGATTGCCGAGATCAATCCGAGTTGGGGCGTGTGCGTCGCCATCTCTACTCGTTCCTGGGCGAGCTGCCCGAGCGAAACTCGTCGATCTCGGCCCGACTGCTGCGCCAAGAAGAGCACGAGCACTACGTCCTCGAGCGCCTCGAGCTCGAGCTCAACGGCATCGAGCCGGTCGCGGCGATCTTCGTTCGGCCGGTGAAGGGGCTCGCTCGACTCCCGGGAATCCTCTACAACCACGCGCACGGCGGCGACTACGCACTCGGCAAGGAAGAGCTTCTCGAGGGTCGCGCCGAGCTGCAGAGTCCTCCTTACGCCATCGAGCTCGCCAAGCGGGGCTTCGCCGTTCTCGCTATCGACGCGTGGAACTTCGGCGATCGCCGCGGTCGCAAGGAGTCCGAGCTTTTCAAGGAGATGCTCTGGAAGGGCAAGACGCTCTGGGGCCATATGGTCTACGACTCACTACGTGCGCTCGACTATCTCGAGTCGCGCCCCGAGATCGACGTGGCCCGACTCGGAACGCTCGGCATGTCGATGGGAAGTACGATGGCCTGGTGGGTCGCTGCGCTCGATGAACGCGTGCTCGCGACCGTCGACCTCTGCTGTATGACTGATTTCCACGCCCTCGTCGAAAGTCGCGGGCTCGACGGGCACGGAATCTACTACTACGTGCCCGGCCTGATGAAGGACTTCTCCACGGCGCGCATCCAGGGGCTGATTTGTCCGCGGGCGCATCTCAGTCTTGCGGGAAACTTCGATCCGCTGACGCCGCCCGAAGGTCTCGATCGCATCGATCGACAGATGAAGGAGCAGTACCGCGCGGCGAGCGCAGCGCAGAACTGGAGCATGCTGCGTTACGACGTCGGTCACGTCGAGACCGCGGCGATGCGTGCCGAAGTGCTTCAGTTCCTCGAGAAGTTCCTCAAGGATTCTCGCGGCTAGCGAAGCGGACGTCGTCCGCATACGTGGAGACGAGCTGCGCGGTCTCGTGCGCTCCGGGAGTCTTGACGCTGAACGAGATCGTGAAGAACTGACTCGGTTTTTCGAGCTTCGCCTTCGCGAGATCGATGTAGTCGCCGACGCGCAGCGTGAGCATGTGGCGTTCGCGTGGACCCAAGCGAACTCGCGTTCTTCGTTTCGCGCCTTTCGCGGGTCGCTCGAACCATTTCACGTCGGGGCGCTCCGCGACAAACCGACTGTCGACACCGTAGTCGTCGTCTTCGTCGGCGAGAAGAAGGTAGAGGCTGACGATCTCCGATGGGTCGCCATACTCGAATTCGAGGACACGGTCCGTCGTGTTCCGAATCGTGATGCGGGCGCGTGCGGAGAGAGGATACAGCTCATTGCCGTCCTCGTCTTCGGTCACCCCGTCACGAAGGATCTTGATGCGCCCAGCGACGTGTGTGTCGCCGTAGCTCCGCTCGAAGAGATGGCGTGCTGCCGCCCGATTCATGGCGGAGATGCTGCGGTCGCGAGTGAGCTTCGAGTCCTAAAACCTCTCGATTCGTACAAAGCCGACGCCCGGCGCGAGCCACGCTCGAAAATCGGCATGCGTGCCTGCGTGAGCCTCGAGCGTGTACTCGATCAGCCAAACCGCGCACCGGACG
This sequence comes from uncultured Planctomycetia bacterium, assembly GCA_964478085.1. Lineage (GTDB taxonomy): Bacteria > Planctomycetota > UBA8108 > UBA8108 > UBA8108 > CAYMLL01. Next base: position 12,565 of record CAYZGY010000019.1, on the reverse strand, counting down.
TCGCGTGCATGGCGGCTTCGCACGTCTCGCGCTGTGACCGGCGATTTTGGGACGGTGCGGATCTCGTGATCGAGGTGCTGAACGCTTCCAATCGAAAGCTCGACCTCGAAATCAAGCGTCGTGAGTACGCACGCGCACGAATCCCCGAGTATTGGATAGTAGATCCGGTTGCACGAACGATCACCGTGCTCGCGATAGATCTTGGCTCGGACGGTGTCTATCCCGATGCCACCGTGTTTGCGGACGGTGACACTGTCGCGTCGCAGGTACTCGACGGGTTTTCAGTCTCCGCTACGGAGTTGCTGGATTCGGAGTAGCCGCCTCTTCCTCCGTCTCCTCGAAGTGCTCCGTCTCCTCGAAGTGCGGCTTGAGCCAGGCGACCGCCAGGTAGAAGAGTGGCGTGTCGACCGCGGCGACGATGACCTTGAAGAGGAAGCCGCTGAAGAAGAGGCCTGGGAAGTCGGTCCAGGTGAAGGGGCCCCAGACGGTCAGGATGAAGATGACCGTCAGTGTGTCGACGAGCTGAGAGGGGATCGTCGAGAGGTTGTTGCGAAGCCAGAGGTGACGTCCTTTCGTCAGGCGCCTCCAGAAGTGGAAGATACGAATGTCGATGAACTGCGCGATGAGGTACGCGGCCATCGAGGCGATCACTCCGATCTTCTGCAGGCCGAAGACCTGATGAAAAGTCTCGTCACCGACTGGTGATCCGTCGATGGCGGTGATGTTGTCGGCGAGCGCTACGACGGCGACGATGAAGAACGACGATACGAGGCCCGAGATCACGACCGCATCGGCCTTCTTCTTTCCGTAGAGCTCGGAGAGGATGTCCGTCACGAGGAACGTCACCGGATAGGGGAGGATTCCTACCGAGACGATGAGAGCCATGTCGCCGATCGATCCCCACTGAAAGAACTTCAGGAAGATCAGATTGCACGTCACCAGGGACGCGATGAAGATCCCCGCGAGGATCAGGTAGAGGCGATCTCGAAAGAGCATGATGGCTTGGTGCGGTTGCGGGCGAGGTCGAGCCGTTCAGGTTTCTCTCGGCTCCGCCGACAAAGGTGTGACCACCATACCATCGTCCCGATCGTGGTTCACAGCGTGAGCGTTTCATGATCTCGATCTCCGAGCGTCTCATCCGAGTGCTGAGTCAGCCCCCTCGCTCGATGCGTCACGCGCTTGTTCTGCGCTCGTGCTCGAACGATCGGTTTCTCGAGCAAGTCCGGGAAGGGGCACGCGATGGATACGATACCGACGATCCGCCCGGCCGCGCTGGGCCCTCGAAGCTCATCGCACCGGAAAACTACGCTCGCGCCACGGAGCTCCACCGCGAGCCCGGACTTCTCATCCGCCTTCAGCTGCGTCGCCGTATCTCTCGGTGTGGACTGTGACAGCGGCCACGACTCGATCCTCAGCCTGTCTCTGACACGCTTCCGGTCGAGCCGGCTTGTTCGCTCTCTCTCTCTTCGGTCGGCGTCGCCCTTGCCACACCGAGAGCTACGACGCCTCGCGACGAAGTCTGATGAGAATTCCGGGCTATAGCTTCTGGATGGCTGCGTCATCGGGAAAGAGCGGTTTGACGAGCGCAGCGATCTTGGCCTTGATCGGATCGAAGTCTTCCCAGCGCTCTTCGCCGCGCTTCGCGATCGAGAGCATCTCGCACTGAAAGCAGATGCTGACATCGACGACGTCGCTCTCGCGGTGGTAGCGGACGAGCACGCCTGACATCGGCTTGCAGCCCTTCGCGTAGTCCCAGCCGTAGCTCGAGTCCTGCGCGATCTCTTCAGCGAACTTCGCGCCCCAACCGTCGGGAACGTCTGCGACCTTCGTCTTGATCCTTGCGAGGCCCGCCACGAGTTTCGCGCTCTCTTCGGGGCTGAGCTCCGCGGG
>CAYZGY010000019.1:0-10665 GCA_964478085.1 uncultured Planctomycetia bacterium | reverse complement strand
CGTCGAGGAATTCCTCGAGTCGATAGCCTTCCACCTTGTCTGCACCGAGGACGATGTCCATCGCCGCCTCTCCGAAGTGCTCTTGAACCTTCGGCTCCGCACTGAGGCGAGCGGTACCGGCGCCGTCCGACGAGCACGAGGCGCTGACGAGCGTGAGGAGGAGAGCTGCACTTGCGAACGAGAACGAGCGAGTACCGAGACGGCGAACGATTCGGGCGGACGTCATGGTCGGATTCCTCCTGGTTGGCCCGTACGACGGGCGCTGGGAGATCAGACCACGTTTTCGCGGAGGATTTTCAGGAGTTTTCGTGGAGAAACGTCCGCCCGCTCCGGACTTCGCATCAAGGCACGTTGAACGAGGGACCGGAAAGCGGCAGCCCTGGAGTCGCGGACCCGCGTTCGAGTTGCCCGGTCTCCCGATGCGTCGGAGCGAGAAGGGAAGTCACGCGGTCGAGCTCGTCGACGCGACGGGAGAGATCATCGATCGCCATCGATTCGATCCGCAGTTCGTCGACGTCGAAGGGACGAAGCTGAACTCGGCGTCCTTCCGCATCCGTCTTCCCGCCGATCGAGCGCGCGACGTGCGCGGTGTCCGGCTGCGTCGTGGTGCGCAGGTGCTCGACCGCATCGTCGTTTCGCAGAAGAAGCCGACCGTCAACATTCCGACGCCCGGCGGCGAGGGCGGAGGTGCCGGTGGGCCGTGGAGTGCCGAGCGAGCGCTCATCTGGGACACGGGCGACGACGCGTTCGACTCGACCGCGATCGTGCTCTACTCCCCGGACGGCGGAGACAGCTGGTTCCCCGCGGCGCGTCGCGTGCGTGGGCGCTCGGCGAAGATCGACACGGATCGACTCCCCGGCGGTCGGCGAGGCAAGTTCCGCGTCATCGTGAGCGACGGCTTCAACACCGCGCAGGCCGACACGAACTTCGACATCGAGATCGGCAACAAGGCCCCGCGCGTTCAAGCGACGTTCGCTCGACACGTCGAGGAGGTCGTCGCCGGCGATCTGGTCGGCTTCCGCGGCCGCGCGCGTGATCTCGAAGACGGCGTGCTCGACGGAGATCAGCTCGTGTGGTCGATCGAAGGCCGCGTCATCGGTGTCGGTGACAAGGTGCGCACGAGACTTCCCGACGGGGAGTGGGTCGTCCAGCTCGAGGCGACCGACACGGACGGCGTCTCGTCCGTAGCGAAGGTCACCGTTCTCGTTCACCCGCGAGAGGGCGACGAGCCCGAGGGTCCTGTCTTCCAGCGGCGGCGACTCGGACGGCTCGGGCGGCTACGACATCTCCGACTCGGTCCTGACGCTCAACTATCTCTTCCTCGGAGGGACGGAGCCGAGCTGCCTCGACGCGCTCGACACGGACGATGACGGTCAGGTCGCTCTCGCCGACGCGATCCGCGTGCTCGTCTTCCTCTTCCAACGTCCCCTCGAGATTCCGCCGCCCATGGGCGAGTGTGGGGTCGACCCGACCGACGACGGTCTCGGCTGCGAGACATCGCAGGCGTGCGCGGAGTAGGTTTCGGCCTTCTACGCCTCAACCACCGATCTGCGACATCGACCGACTCGCGCGCCGGAACTCGTCGCTGTTGATCTTGTGCCCGGGCTCCTTGTCCTGCACGGCTCGCCGTAGGATGCTCGCGAGCTCTTCATCGCTCGCGCCGGATCGAAGCGGGGTCGCGAGGTCGGTCTCGGTCGTCGAGAAGAGGCAAGTGCGAATCTTCCCGTCGGCGGTGAGGCGGATGCGGTTGCAGTCTTCGCAGAAGGGCTCGGTGACCGAGTTGATGAAGCCGATTCGTCCTGGTGAGCCATCGGAGAAGACGAAGTCGCGCGACGGTGCGCTCGGGTAGTCGCGCAGGTCCGGCACGAGGCGAGTCTCGCCGGGGAGACTCGCCTCGATACGCTCGCGGATTTCTGATCCCTCGACGAGGCCGTGGCGCGTCCACGACTCGTCGGCGTCGAGCGGCATGAACTCGATGAATCGAATCACGTAGTCTTTCTCGCGCGCGAGACGGACGAAGTCCGGGATCTCGGTGTCGTTGAGGCCGCGGATCAGGACCGCATTCACCTTCACCGGGCCTTCGAAGTGTTCAGCCGCGCTCTCGAGTCCGCGCAGGACGTCGGCGAGCGCGTCACGCCGCGCGATCTGCTCGAAGCGTTTACGCACCAGCGAGTCCAGGCTGACATTGACGCGCCGCAATCCGGCTCGGGCGAGGTCCTCGGCTTGCTCGGGAAGAAGGACCCCGTTCGTGGTCAAGGAGAGGTCGTCGATGAGGTGCGATTCGTGCAGGAGTCGTACGAGCGTCGGCAGGCCTCGTCGGACGAGCGGCTCGCCACCGGTCAGGCGGACCTTGCGGATGCCGAGCGACGCGCCGACTCTCACGACTCGGGCGATTTCCTCGAAGGAGAGGAGCTCGCTGCGATCGAGCCACTCGAGCCCCTCCTCAGGCATGCAGTACGTGCAGCGGAAGTTGCAGCGGTCGGTGACCGAGACCCTCAAGTTCTCGATGCGTCGTCCGAGCCGATCGGTGAGTTGGGTGGAGGGCCGAGGCCCGTCGAGGTTGGACATCGTGGGGATTGTAGCACTGAATCCCACGGATCGGGACGTTTTCGAGAGTTAGGCGATCGATCGCAAGAGCCCGTGGGGGCGAGGTTTGCACATTTTGGGGGGACTTTTTTCTGTGCGCAAGGATAATCGCCTTGCACAGTATTCGTTCAATGCTCAGAATCGCGCCAGCGCGCGGACTTCCTGCCCTCGTTCCTCCATCATGCCTGTGCGTGACCGTCTGGGTGCGCCGGGATCGAGCTCGAGCACAACGATGTCGACACACTTGCCCCCCGGTCCGTCCACTTCCACGACGTACGACGTGACCACTGACTCCGTCGCGGGTCTTGCCGACTCTCGCCTCGAGATTCTCCAGGAGATCAGTCTCGCGCTCAACTCGACGCTCGAGCCGAATCGTCTCCTCGAGCTGATTCTCGATTCGAGCATCCGATACACGGGCGCGACCACCGGGTCGGTGATTCTGATCGCCGAGGAGGACCGTCTCGACATCGTCGCTTCGCGTGGACTCGGCATCCACGTTCAGGACGAGGTTTCCTTGACGATCGGCGAGGGCGTGACGGGGTGGGTCGCCAAAGAGGGTGAGCCGCTTCTGATCCCCGACGTGCGCAAGGATCCGCGATACGTGATGGTCAAGGAGCACATCCGTTCCGAGCTCGCGGTGCCGATGATCCTCGACCGGCGCGTGATCGGCGTCATCAGTGTGGACAGCACGCGGACGAAGAATTTCTCCGAGGAGGACCAGCAGCTTCTGACGATCGTCGCGACACAGGCGGCGCAGATTCTCCAGAACGCCGAGGCCTTTTCCGAGCTTCGCCGGCGCAATAACCAGGACGAGACGCTCCTCGAGATCTCGCGGGCGCTCGGCTCTTCGCTCGACTTCGAGGAGCTCTTTCGTCAAGTCACTGGGATTCTCGCGCGCCGTTGTGCGATGGAACAGTGCTTCCTCGTGCTCGTCGGCAAGGACGGCGACGAGCTCAACATCGTGCTCGCGCACGGGCTGACGTCCGAAGAGATGGCGAAGGGGCGATACACGAAGGGCGAGGGGGTCGTCGGAAAGGTCGTCGAGAGCGTGGCGCCCATCGGCGTCAAGGACGTGCGGGAAGATCCCGAGTTTCTCGACCGCACGGGCGCATTCTCCGTCGGCGAGGAGCGTCGCAGCTTCTTCGCCGTGCCGATCACGCTCGAGGCGGATGTCGTCGGCGTATTCGGCGGTGCGACTCCGTTCGCGGGCGATGAGCGATTCGAGCAGATCCTCTCGTTGCTCAACATCGTCGCCGGTACTCTCGCCCAGGCCGTGAAGATTTATCGCGGACACGTCGCGGAGCGGAATCTCCTCCTCGAGGAGAATCGCATGCTTCGTGCCGAGCTTCGCACGCGGCACAAGTTCGATCACATCGTCGGCAACAGCGCCGCGATTCAGCGGGTCTTTCAGACGATCGTCAGTGTCGCGCCGACGCGTGCGACGGTTCTCGTTCGTGGCGAGAGCGGTACGGGAAAGGAGCTTATCGCGCACGCGCTCCACTTCAACAGTCCGCGTGCGGATGGCCCGTTCGTGCGCGTCAACTGTGCCGCGATTCCGGAGCAGCTGCTCGAGGCCGAGCTCTTCGGTCACCGAAAGGGCTCGTTCACGGGCGCGGTGGCCGATCGCAAAGGAAAGTTCGTCATCGCCGATGGCGGTACGATCTTCCTCGACGAGATCGGCGACATGACCCCGTACCTCCAGGCGAAGATGTTGCGCGTCTTGCAGGAGCGCGAGGTGGACGCGGTCGGTTCGGACGAGCCGATCACCGTCGACGTTCGTGTGATCGCCGCGACGCACCGCGATCTCGAATCGCTCGTTCACGAGGGCAAGTTCCGAGAGGATCTCTACTATCGTCTCAACGTCGTGCCGATCGAGGTGCCCGCGCTGCGCGACCGCCCCGAGGACATTCCCGTCCTGGCTCAGCACTTCCTCGAGCGACTCGCGAACGAGAACGACTCCCTTCCCGCGAAGTTCAGCAAGGAAGCGCTGCGTGAACTCGTCTCGCACGCGTGGCCGGGAAACGTTCGCGAGCTCGAAAACGTCGTCCAGCGAGCGGCGATCCAAAGTGGCTTCTCGACGATTCGCCCGCAGGACCTCCCACCGCTACGCGCGACTCTCGGAGCGCGAGCCGCGGTCGCGCAGGGCGAGGGGCTCGAGGATTTCGTAGCGCGACACATGGACGAGCTGCTCGCTCGTTCGGCGACGGGCGAGATATGGGCCGAGACGATGGGGGTCGTCGAGAAGACGCTCCTCGGGCGCGCGCTCGAGCGATGCGGTGGAGTCCGTTTGCGTGCGGCGGATCTTTTGGGGATTCACCGCAATACGCTGCGGAAGAAGGCGGACGAGTTCGGGCTCTAGGATCGGGTTTTCGCGGTCGCTCTGGCTCGCGCGCCCTGTCCGAATCGCGTCTCGTCAAATCCACGATTCCCCAAAAAAAAGCTCGAGTGTTGCGACAGCCGCTTCCTGCGGCTGACGAAGCTCTCGAGCCTCGCGGCGCGTCGCCGCGACTCGACCTCCTATCCACCGTCCGGCGATCACGGCCCGCAATCCTCGCGATCGACGCCCTCTTGCTGCCTTCCCCTGCCAAAAAAATCCCGCTCACCTCGTGGGCGAGCGGGATTTTTGTCTCGTTGGGATCAGCAAGCTGGGGGTCCTGTTGACGATCCCTGCGCTTTGGAACGCACGAGAAGCTGCTAAAGCAAACAGGAGGCCAAACTCCGAGAATCTTCGAACCCGTCAATTCTCGGGGTTTGCGAGGAAATCGTCGGTGGGGGCTTTCCTTGTCTGTTGGCTATGTGTGCGTGATGCTGAACTAATAATATTCACTTGCACGGATCATGTGCGGACCATGTGCGGATCAGAAGGGGTCCGCCCCGTTCACGCACGTTACATCCTCGTCCTGATCCGGATCGATGCCCATCTCGGGGAAGGGGGCCTCGGGCGCAGGTCCCTCCTGGTAGAGGAACGCCAGGACGCGGATCGCGTCGGTGACGTTGATCTCGTTGTTCGCGTCGACGTCGGCGGCGTCGGCGCACGGTGCGTCGAGCCCGGCGAAGAGGAACCGTACGATGCGGACCGCGTCGCTTACCGTGATCTCGTCGTCGCGGTTGGCGTCGCCTCGGACGAAGTGGGGCGAGAGCGGCAGGACCGTGAAGTCGAAGGCCTCCGACGCGCGGTCGTCGATGTTTCGGACCGTCACGCCGACGACACCGTCACGGATGAAGGGCACTTCGGCGGTGATCGTCGTTCCGTCGACGTCCTGGGAGAACTCGACCGAGGGCGACTCCGTTCCGTCGAAGAAGACCTGGAGACCGTCGTAGAGGTTGAGCCCCTCGATCGTCACGAGGTCGCCCGGCTGCGCGGAAACCGGATTCACCGCGGTGACTTCGGGGGGGAGCCAACCTTCCGTGCTGACGATGGTGATCGTGTCCGTCCCGATGATCGATCCCTCGACGTCGATGGCGAGGACCTCGATGTCATTGCGTTCCTCGGGCAGGTCGACGACCGTGCGCCAGCGTGAAGTCGTCGTCCAGGTGAGCTCGGCAGGCTCGCCGTTGATCAGAATCGAGTAGACGTCGACCCAGCCGTTTCCTTCGAGCCGAGTCGAGGCTGCGTTGACGACGAAGTCTTCTCCGCCTTCGGTCGTGATCGCGAACGTGACGCGACCCGGAATCACACGGCTGAAGACTCCTCGTCGGCCGCCGACGAAGCCTGCAACGTTGCCGGCCGCACCGACGCCTTCCGCTCCGACGATCGCGTTGTTGCGGTTGACGAACTTTGCGACCATCTCGCCGCTCGACCAGTAGCCGGGCTTGTCGCCACGGCCGTTGAGCATCTCGTTGACGATGCCGGCGTACATGCGGCGATACTTGGGTCGTGAGAGGATGCGAGCCATACGCGCGTCGGAGTCGGGCATCGTGCGCGCGTTGGTATTGCCCCAGGAGTGGTCCATGTCCCACGGCAGAAGCTTCCAGCGTCCTTCGAGCGGCGCGTAGTAGCAGTACATGTTCTGGCCGTTGCCGATCGAGATCGTGTCCCAGTCGTCGTGGGCGCAGCGGGCGGCGTAGACGCGGAGGAACTGCTCGACGTCCATGATGTCTTCGAGCTCGTTGTCGAGCACGGTGCTCGATCCGCTCATCGTCGCGACGAGCCGCATGAGAGGTGTGAAGTCGTCCTCGAGCTCACGCGTGCGGTGATTGAAGTTCCAGCGGAAGTTTGCCTTGTTGTTTCCGCGATTCGACCAATCGGCCCAGCGCAAGAGGTTGCTCCGGTGTCCGCCGCTGTCGTTGAAGATCTGGCGGCCGGTGATCTTCATCAGAAAGCCGTCGTCGTCTTCCGGGAACCACAGGTTGAGATAGTCGGTGCTCGTGGGATCCATGCCTTCGAGGATCCACGTGCCGGCGGCGGTCTTCACCCTGGCCCACGAAGCGCGGTTGAACGGGCTCGTCGTGGACGCGGTCGAGTTGCGCCAGACGGAGTAGTTCGCCGTGCGATCACGGTGCTCGCGGCCGTAGCGGCTGATGTTGAGCTTGCGTCGGCTGCGGTAGGGATCGTCTTTCTGGAAGTTGATTCGGTACATGCGCGGATTACCCGGACGGTTCCACGGGCTTCCGCGGTAGCGCGTGCCGACGTTGTAGAAGACTTTCTCTTCGTTGAAGATGAACGTCGTGTCGAGGAGCTCGTTCGAGTGGAGCTGGCGCGAGTTGAGCAGTGACCAGTTTCGCGGATCGTGTACGAGCCGCATCGTGAACGCGCGCGAAGTGAGTGGCGGGTCGTGGGTGTAGACGAAGTCACGATCCGGGGCTTCACGGGGCTCGTTGCGGATCGCGCCGAGGGAGTCTTCGGCCTGGACGTAAAACTCGACGCGCGTGTTGTTGGGGAAGCCGGGGACGTTGGCGCCGTAGAGTCCGTCGCCGGCTTCGCCGTCGCCGTGAGCACCGTCATCGTGCATCTCGACGGAGTTCGCACCGCCGTTCGACGGGTCGTATCGCAGCGTGACGCGCGAGACACCGTCGGAGTCGGTGACGCGGGCGACGATGCGCGTCGACTGGTTCGCTGCGGGGACCGGCGGGCTGTGCAGGACTTCGGAGATGACGGGTCCGAGGTTCTCGACGCTGGCGCTGTTGACGCGGCCGGGGCTGCCGAGGTTCTCGGGGATGCTGAGCCAGTGTGTGCGTTGGGCTGCGGGGAGCTGCGCGAAGACGCTGAAGAGGAGGAGGTTTCCTCCGCGGAGCCAGCGGGCTCGCATGCGTACGTTGTGGGTCGCGCTCACCATCGCGGGCGAGGTGTCTTGCTCGATGCGGTTGACGCGCGTGTCGCCTTTTCCCGTCGCGACGATCTTGAGACAGGCGTTTCCGGTGAAGGCATCTTCGGTCGTACGGTGCGATTGAATGTGAGTGCCTTGGATGCGCCAAGGGCTCGTGTTCGATTCGAAGCCGCCGTTGCGAATGTGTTCCGAGGCGCCGCGAGTGACGCTGATGTCGTCCATGTAGCACTCGCCGGCGGCGAGCATGCGGATCTGGAATTCCGACTCGCTCTGTCGCGAGTACGACATCGAGTAGGCGATCTCTTCCCACTCCGACTTCGTCGACTCGTCGCTGTCTGCCCAGGCGCTCGGGACGCTGTTGTCTTGATCGGCGTCGATGAGCTCGAGAGCCGATCCGCCGCCGTCGGACCACCGCCCCCACCGTCCGCCGTCGTAGTAGCGGACTTGATCGACGATGTTTCCGTAGAGATCGACGAGGCGGATGTTCTCGCCGCTCGAGGCGAGCGTGCCGGTGTAAGGCCCGAGCACGCCGGTGAGCGAGTCCGCGGCGTGCGCGGTCTCCAGGGCTGAGGGGTTCTGCGCGACGACGAGGTACTCGTCCGGGCCGAGCGAGGTGCCGTCGGGAAAGACGTACGAGATGCCGCGCGTGAAGCGGAAGCCCGAGAGGTCGACCGATTCCGTGCCGCGGTTGTAGAGCTCGACGTACGGGAGGTCGGGATAAGCGATCGGCGGGTTGTACATGATTTCGTTGATGACGATGTCATCGACGAGGTTCGCCGAGTTGGCAGCGCCTGCGGTCGGAGTCGTCGAAACGACCCAGCGTGCCGATCCTTTGTCGTCGACGAGAAGCGCATCGCTCGTCTCGTCGAGAAGAGGGTCTCCATCGACAGGATTCTCGAAGTGGGCAGCGGTGTCGACTCGCCCGAGCGAGGGCTGCGTGAGGAAGATCTCGACGTCTTCGAGAGAGAGGTCGAGTCCGGTTTCGGTGGCCGTGAAGGAAAGGTAGCCACCGGCTGGGATCGAAGTGCTTGCGGGGATCTCGAATTGATCGAGGAGTCCGGGGTTGTTGCTCAGGAAATAGCCGGATAGGTCGACTTCCGAATCGGAGAGATTCTGCACCTCGAACCAGCGCTCGCCGCTGGTCCGTACGAGGCCCTCGGTGATGCGGACGGGAGTCGGATTACCCGGAAAGATCGTGCGGCGGTTGACGATCTTCGGAATGAAGCTGCAGTCGGAGCTCGAGATGATCGAGTTGTGAACCGCGAAGGCGAGCACGTTCGTGCCAACGCGCAGGAGGCTTTTGTCGAACGCGTACGAGACGAAATTGCGGGCTTCGGTCGCGCGGGAGGCGCGTGTCTCGTGGGTCACGGGGTCGCCAGTCGCGCCGAGGCTGACGCGGGCGAACTCCTCACCGTTGAGGAAGGCGACGAAGCCGTCGTCGATCTTGATCTGGAGTAAGGTCTCCGTGAAGCTGTCGATCTCCTCTTGGGTCAGCTCGAAGGAGTGGCGTGCGGCGAACGAGAGGTAGTTCGAGCGCATGTCGGTGAGCTCGGTGCGATCGTCGTTGTCGCCGTAGCCGATGCCGGTTTGTCCGGTAGGCCAGGTCGAGTCGTCGAAGACGAAATCGCTCCAACCGGCCGGGTATTCGGTGGTGTTCTTGCGATATCGCCAGACGGCGTCTTCGGGGACGATCGACGTGTCGACGATGCGCGGCTCGGGGAGGTTGGTGATGCCGGGGTTGCCGTCGATTGCGTTGGTGAAGGACCAGTTGTCGGTGTCGCTGACGTCGCCCGCGTAGGGGTCCGTCAAAATCAGCGTGTGGCCGGTGCCGTCGGCCTCCTTGGGCCACTGTCCTCGGTCGGAGTAGCGAACGGAGCATTCGGGTCCACCGCCGAAGATGCTCAAGGTGATGGTCTCACCGTTGTTATCGAGTCGCCCGGAGAAGTTGCCGATCGTGTTCTCGATGCCGAAGTAGTCGCGAACGGCATCTTCATCCGCACAGACGACCAAGTAAGAGCGCCCTTCGAGGTATGTGTCGTGGGGGAAGACAAAGGAGATGCCGTCAGTGAACTGGTACCCCGACAGATTGAGGACGGTCGGCTCCTCGTTGTAGATCTCGACGAACTCCAGGTTGCGACCACCGGCGGCCTCGGTCTGGGCAACGGAGGGACGATACATGATCTCGGAGATCACGATCGCGTCCGCGCGCGAGGCAACGCTGAGGAGGACCAAAACGACCAGTCCGAGCGACAAACGACTTCTCGGCATGCGACTAACCACTAAAGCTCGACAGAATTTGGCTTTACTACGCGTGCCAGCCCGTTGACCCAAGCGATCCTGCGTTCCGAGATCAGCCTCGAAACCGCTCCCGAAGCCTCGAGTCACGACGTCTCGAGTCACGACGTCTCGAGAGCTTGGCTGTCTCGCCTGACACGCCAAACCATCCAGGTTAAGGACCGGTAAACCGGAACGCCAACATTCTGTCGCCCGAACCCGTACGATCACGCCAGAAATCCCCTTCCGAAATCCCAAAAGCCCACCTTGAAACCCTCCCCCCCCAAGGTATTATTGCGAGTCCTCAATTCGACCGGCCCGTCGGGGTGTAGCTCAGCCTGGCTAGAGCGCTACGTTCGGGACGTAGAGGTCGTTGGTTCGAATCCAATCACCCCGACCAGTTTTTTCGCAGGCAGGTGGGCCGACGAGCCAGGAGCACGGTGGACGGAAGTCGCGTTCTTGTCAGGAGAAGTGGCGATTTCGAGGTGATAGGAACTCTCGCCCCAGCCCCCTCCAGAACCCGAGCTCTCTCGGCCCT
>CAYZGY010000018.1:23039-24137 GCA_964478085.1 uncultured Planctomycetia bacterium | reverse complement strand
TCGAGACTCTGCGACGGGCATGGTGAAGTGGTCGACGGTCGGTTCGCCCACCCCGGTCGACGAGCCGGCGACGGCCACGCTTTCGATCGTCGCGCACGACGCGACCCCGTGCGTCGAACGTGGCAGCGAAATCGCCCTGGACGTCCGAGTCTCGAGTGACTGTGCGGTCAACGCGGTCAGCCTGGGACTGAGCTTCGATCCCGAGCTCGTCGACTCGATTGCCATCGAACCATCGGATGCCGTCTCGACGCATCGTGAGGGGCTCGGGCCGGATCTTTGGTACGTCGATCTCGCCCCCGACGTCGGCGATTGCCTCGAGCAAGCTGGGGACGAGACCGCCCGAGCCGGGGCTACTGTGCTGATGGTCTCCTCGTTCGAGTCCGAAGAATCGGACGCCCTGATCGCGGAGGATGGCGTCTCTCTGGCGACGATCCACCTGACGCTCGCGGAGATCTCAGAGCCTTTTGCATCGCTCGAGATCGATGTCGTCGACTGTCTCGTCAGCGATGAGGACGATATCGCGACGAGCGTCTCCTGTGTTCGTGGGGAGGCCGTTCTCGAGACGGGCGGTGTCACGATCGCGGTCGTCGATCGATGCTTCGAGCGAGGCGACTGCAATGCCGACCGCGCTCGCGACATCTCCGACGTCATTACGACCCTCCTCTACCTCTTCTCCGGCGACGGGGAGCTCCGCGTCCTTCCGTGCATCGACGCGTGCGACACGAACGACGACGGAGCGCTCGACATCACCGACCCGCTCTTCCAATTGCGCCGACTCTTCGACGCCGGCGGCGGTGAGGGTTTCGAGCCTGGCTTCGGCACCTGCGCGCCGGATCTCACTGAGGATGCGCTCGGTTGCAAAAGTGCCGCCGCTTGCCACTGAGAGAGTCACGAGAGAAAGCCCGCGCTTTTTTTCCTTTCGCCAAATCGGGAAATCGACGACTCTGACCCGCGACGAATGGGCGACCATCCGTCCCTCCCCCAGCGTTCGCGCGATTCTCGCTGGGTGCTCGGCTTTCTCTCGATTCTCGGCGCGGTCCTCTTCGTTCGGGCCGCGCTCAGCTTGTTCGACGGTCGCGCCCCCGCCGACCCGCTGCG
>CAYZGY010000018.1:0-23029 GCA_964478085.1 uncultured Planctomycetia bacterium | reverse complement strand
GCTTTTGGGGCGGGGCGGGGTTCCGTTTGTGCTCGGGGCGCCCCCCCGACGACCCGCTGCGGTCGGTCGAGTCGAAGATCTCGCTCGGTCTCATGCTCCTCGCCGGCGGACTCTTGATGATGACCCTCTACCGAGCTCGTGACTCGAAGGATCTTTGGACGACGTTCGGTTGGAGTCTGGTCGGCTTGGTCTACATCGCGGCCGGGTTCGCTTGGAAGGACCGCAACTACCGTCGCACGGGGCTCGTGATCCTCGGGCTCGCGCTCGTGCGCGGCTTCGCCGTCGATGTGCTGCGACTCGAGCTCTTCTACCGCATGCTCGCTTTCCTCTGCCTCGGGGCGTGCCTTCTCGGGGTCTCGTTTCTCTACTCGAAGTATCGAGACGAGATCCGGCGCTGGTTGTAACTCGCCTCATTTACAGACTTTGCGGTCTTTTCGAGAACCAGGGAAAGTCTCTTATCGATCGCGTTCTCGCCACACTGCCTCCCAAAACCCGTCCCGGGCGCGTGTAGGACCTGGGGTTCAGCCCGCGTTCCTCACCGCTCTCCTGCTGCGTCGCCGGATCTCTGGCGCTGGCTTCGTTCTGCTCCCTCCGCCGTCCTCGACGTACCGCCCAGGTACGCCTGCGGCGACGTCGGGCGTGAGTCGCGAGGAGACAGTCGATCCGGGAGATCCATATCCGGGCCTTCAGCCTTCTTCTCGGGCGGTGGCAAGCGATTCCGCCGCTGTCAGAGGTCTGAGGATCCTTCTGGAGGACGATCGAGTCGTGAGAAACGTACCGGCGGACGTCGAGGCTCGGCCTTGTTGGGGGGGACGTCCGCGGGGTGAGACACCGGGTCTCGCCCCGCTCTTTTTTGCTTCGCTTTACCGCCGCGCGGAATCGCGCCCCAATGAACGCGTTCTTCGAGTCGAAAGAGCGCGGAGGTGACGATGCGTCGGCGTGAGTTTCTCAAAGGGGCACTGGGGGCGAGCGCAGGGCTCGCGGTGAGCGGGCCGGCGATCAGTTTGGCCGGGACGAGCTTCGCGGCAGGGGATCGGATCCGCGTGGCGGTCGCTGGTGTTCGTGGTCGCGGCAACAACCTCTTGCGAACGTTCGCGAGCATGAAGGACGTCGACATCGCGTACGTCTGCGACATCGATGAAGGCGTCCTCAAGAGTCGGACCGCTGACGTCTCGAAGGGTGGACGACACCAGCCCGCTGCGATCAGCGATTTCCGCCGAGCGCTCGACGACAAGTCGGTAAACGCCCTCGTTCTCGGCACGCCGGATCACTGGCATGCGATTCCGACGATCCACGCCTGCATGGCCGGCAAGGATGTCTACACGGAGAAGCCCGACGGGCACAATCTCCTCGAGGGCCGTGCGATGGTCGCGTTCGCGAAGAAGCACGAGCGCATCGTTCAGCTCGGCACACAAGCGCGCAGCGGATCGCACTACCACGAAGCGATGGAGTACCTTCGCTCGGGCAAGCTCGGCAAGGTGATCTTCGCGAAGGCTTGGGAAAGCGCCAAGCAGGGAAGTCTCGGTCATCCGAAGGACGGGGAGGCTCCGA
Source organism: uncultured Planctomycetia bacterium (assembly GCA_964478085.1). Taxonomy (GTDB): domain Bacteria; phylum Planctomycetota; class UBA8108; order UBA8108; family UBA8108; genus CAYMLL01. The sequence goes on along the minus strand of CAYZGY010000018.1, from coordinate 21,478 downwards.
AGGGGGTCGACTACGATACTTGGCTCGGCCCGGCGCCGAAGCGCGCGTTTAACCGCCTGCGGTTCCACGGCAACTGGCGTTGGTTCTTCGACTACGGCTCGGGCGACCTCGGAAACGACGGCGTGCACCGCATCGACTACGCCCTCTGGGCTCTGCGAACGGCGGTCGAGGCGAAGGGCGGAAAGATGCCGCGTTTCCCGAAGGCGGTCTCCTCGCACGGTGGGAAGCTCTACTTCGACGACGCGCAGGAATGGCCCGACACGCTGATGACGACGTACGACTACGGCGACTGGCTGCTGACGTACGAGATGCGCGTCTGGAACCGCTACCCGCTCCACGGCGAGTCCGAGGGCGCTCAGGTGCTCGGCGACGCGGGATCGGTGATCCTCGGAAACCGAAATTGGCGCGCCTTCGACGAGCGCGGCAAGCAGCTCTTTCAGAAGAGCGGGCAAACGAACCTCGACGCGACGAAGGTCCACGTGCGCAACTTCCTCGACTGCATGCGCTCGCGCAAGAAGCCGGCGGCGGACCTCGAGACGATCGGTCATCCGTCGAGCATCCTCTGTCACCTCGGGAACGCCGCGGGGCGGGCGGGCAAGAGTGTCACGTTCGATCCCGAGACCTATCGACTCGGGAGTGACGACGCCGACCGTTTCCGCACGCGTCCCGAGTATCGCAAGCCCTGGGTCTTGCCGGACATTTCGGACACCGCCTGATCGTCGTCATTCGATCGCTGGAGGGATTACCAGGATGGCCAGCTTGCCGCTACTCTTCGTCGTTGTCGTGTTCTCTGCCGTGCTGTTCGGCGAGAGTGAGCTGCGATTCCCCGAGAAGCTCGACGTCCGCGTTCCGCACATCTCGACGGATGCGGCCGCGAAGTGGGATTACGACATCGTCTACGTGCGCGCCGGACGCGCCGGCGACAAGGTTCACAAGCGGTACTACACCGACTTCTCCCAGCCCGTGACGATGGAGCCGGGAGCGGACCTGATGCTCCTGCGTCCCGACGGCTCGGAGGAGCTCCTTGTCGAAGGCGGCGACGGAGCCGTGACGGACCCGATGGTCTCGTTCGATGGCGAGTGGGTCTACTACGCGTACCTTTACGATCTGCGCAAGCGGAGCCAATGGAACCCGCCGCGCGCGGGGGCCGATCTCTTCAAGATTCATGTCCCGTCGCGAAAGATCGTCCGATTGACGAACCAGCGTTTTTCGCCGAACACGGGCGCGGCGAAGTGGGCGGACGACCACCGTTCGAACCAGAAGGGACGGTCCTGGTTCGACTACGGCGTCTTCAACATGGGACCGTGTCCGCTCCCGGGCGGGCGCATCGTGTTCACGTCGAACCGAGACGGCTTTCGTCCTGCCAAGGGATATCCGCGCGTCGCGCTTCAGCTTTTCGTCATGGACGATCGCGATGAGAGCATCGGCGACGATGAGGATCCGACGAACCTCGAGAAGATCGGTCACCTCAACATCTCTGGCGCGCTCCATCCCGTCGTGCTCACCGACGGTCGCATCATGTACAGCTCGCTCGAATCGCAGGGAATTCGCGGCGAGATCCTCTGGGGGATCTGGGCGATTCGACCCGACGGGACGCGGTGGGAGCCGATCGTCAGCGCCTTCGATCCGGGCGGGGCGCCCAACGGATTTCACTTCCAGACGCAATTGACGGACGGATCGCTCGTCATCGAGGAGTACTACAACCAGAACAACAGCGGCTTCGGCGCGTACATCAAGATGCCGCCGACACCGCCAAAGGGGCAGTCGGCCTTCGGCCCCGGGAACATGCGCGATCCGCGCAATCGTCCTTGGCGTTTCGGACGCTTCTACAACGCCAAGGGGCGTTGGTATCGCAAACCGTTCATGCCGACGGGGTCGGTTTCGATGACGCCGTTCTCGCACGGGCGTGAAGGGCCGGCCGATCCTTCGATCGTCGGTGACAAGAAGTCGCCAAAGGTCGGAAAGTTCACGCACCCGAGCGGCGCGCCGCGCGGTGACCTCTTGACGATCTACTCGCCGGGTCCCGTCAATCACCAGTACGAGTACCTGCCGCAGCTCGACGGTGGTATCTACGTGATTCCGGGCGGTCGTGTCGTCGACGAGCCGGCCCAGCTCCGACTCATCAAGAACGACCCGAAGTACAACGAGAGTTGGCCGCGAGCCCTCGTGCCGTACTCGCGCATCTACGGTGTTTCGGAGCCGAAGAACCTCCTGCCCCTCGAGAACGACGGGCGACGATCGAAGCTCTTGCCCGAGGGGACGCCATTCGGCCTCGTCGGGTCGTCGAGCTTCTACAAACGCGAGAGCTATCCGAACGGATCCGTTCCCGAGGGAAGCGTAACCGCTTCCTACGCCGGTGGGCGAGACCTTTGGAAGGGGCTCGACGCGTTCACGAGCCACGGAAACGGCATGCCGATCAACCTGCACAATCAGGGTGGCGACGTCGGGCTCTACTCGAACAGCGAGATTCACGCCGTGCGCATCCTCGCGATGGAGCCGACGTCGGATCGTCATCGTGGTGCGAGCTCGGGCCGGCGCTTCTACTCGCATGCACAGGAACGGCTGCGCATCCTCGGTGAGATTCCGCTGCGGAAGTTCGAGGGCGGGAAGCAGCCGCTCGATCCTGACGGGGAGCCCGACACGAGCTTCCTCGCGCGAATTCCGGCGGACACGGCCTTCACGTTTCAGACGATCGACAAGGGCGGCTTGATGCTCAACACCTCGCAGACTTGGCATCAGCTCCGCCCCGGAGAGGTGCGAACGGACTGCGGCGGCTGCCACGCACACAGTCAGGCGCCGACGAAGTTCGAGGACACGGTCGCCGCGAAGAAAGACTATCTCGTTTGGGATCTCGTCGATCGTACACCTCTCGTGACCTCGAAGACGCACGACACGTCGAAGAGGAAGTGGGACACAGACGACAGCTCGGGCCTTCGCGAGGTCGATGCGCCGATCGTCAACGTCGAGTATTTCCGCGACGTGAAACCTCTCCTCGAGCGGAGCTGCGCGCCGTGCCACACGAAGAAGAACGAGCGGCCCGCGGGCAACCTCGTCCTCGACGCCGACGATGAGTCGGTGCGCTACCGGCACGAGGGCAAGTTTCCGGGCACGTATTACCGCCTCGCGCTCGACGAGCGCGCGAACTTCGGGCACAAGCCGGTGGGCTACGACTCGTGGGGATACCCGAACGCTTCTCGTTACATCCGCAAGTTTTCGGCGCGACGCAGCCTCCTTGCGTGGAAGCTCTTCGGGCGGCGCCTCGATGGCTTCTCGAACGACGATCACCCTTCGGAGAAGGAGCCCGGGGATCGCGAGACGCTCGTGCGCGCCGGGGAGGTCGTCGATCTCGAAAAGCACCGCGCCCGCTGGGACCTCGATTTCCGCGGCTCGGAGATGCCGCCACCCGACGCGGTCGCGTCGGGCAAGGTACCCGGCCTCTCGGACGAGGAGCGCCGCACGATCCTCCGCTGGATCGACCTCGGCTGTCCGATCGATCTCGACTACGACCCGAGCGACCCGAAGAAGCGCGGCTACGGTTGGATGCTCGACGACAACCGGCCGATCCTCTCGCTCACGTCGCCGAAAGTCGGAAGAAACGAATCGCTCCATCGCATCGTCATCGGCGCGTTCGACTACTACACGGGACTCGATCCGAAGAGCTTCTCCGTCGTCGCGAACTTTGAGATCGACGGCGTTTCGGCGGGCGACGAGCTCGCGAGTCGATTCGAGACGCGAGAGGGCGGCGTACGAGTCTGGAAGCTCTCGAAGCCGATCGAGACTCTCGAGCGCGGCACGCTGACCGTCTCGATTCGTGATCGAGAAGGAAACGTCACGAAGATCGTGCGACAGTTCTCGATCGGTCGGTCGACGACTCGCTGACCAGTGAATCCTTGATCAGGGGCGGCGCGCTGCGTCGAGCACCTTGCGCAGCTCGGCGACGTGTCGTGGGATTGCCGTGAAGGGATCTTCCGGCTCCTCGTACTCGAAGATCAGGTAGCCGCGAAAGTTCGCCTTTCTGAGGATCTCGACCATGCGGCCGTAGTCGGCGGGCACGTGTTTACCGTCCTTCGACGTCATCACCTTGACCTGCGCCGTGATCGCGTACGGGGCGATGCGCGCGAGGTCGGCGTAGGGATCGGGCGTCGGCGCGAGGTTGGCCGAGTCCCAGATGATGCCGAACCACTTCGACTCGACCTTTCGCACGATGCGGAGCAGGTAGTCGATGTTACGCACGAAATCGTGGTTTTCGAGGCCGAGAAAGATGCCGCGCCTCTCGGCGTAGGGGAGCGCCTCCTCGAAGTTTGCGAGGACGTTCGTGATGACTTGCTCGTCGCTCGCTCCTTTCGGTCGACCGCGACTCGCGAAGATGCGGACGACGGGCGCGCCGAGCTCGGCGAAGTGATCGATCCAGCTTCGGTAGTACGCGAGGTGCTTCTTCCCCGCGTCGCTCGTCGGCGGGTGGCTGAAGTTGTTGCCCATCGCGGCGCCGGTGATGTCGAGCCCGAGAATTTGGGTTCGCCTTCGAACGGCGTGGAGGTAGGAGGTTTCGAGCGGTTCTTGGAAGAAGTACGAGGTGATCTCGGCGCCGTCGAGGTCGAGCTTCGCGCAGTACTCGAGGAAGTCGAGCATGTCCATCTTTCCGAGCTTGCCGTTCGTCGGCTTTCCCCACCAGTAGCGCATGTGACGCTTGAGCGAGTAGGTCGTCAGGCCAAGGCCTTTGATCAAAGGCTTTGGGCGCGAGAAGGGCTCGATGGCGGGTGCGAGCTTCGTCGCGAGCGCACCGACGGCGAGGCTCGTCGAGCGAAGGAGGATGCTACGTCGTGAGGGGGAAGAGTCGTTCATGATTCTTCTCGTTGGTTCCTTCGAGAGCTCATTCGCCGGTTTCGCAGAATCGATCGTCGTCGGGGCCGCCGTCCGAGCCTTCGGGGCCGGCCATCGCGTCTGCTTCGTCGAGTTCGGGGACACACTCTCGCAGCTCCGAGATGAGCTTGTTGCTGACGAAGTGGTGATGCAGTTTGATTCTCTCGAGTCTTGTCCCGGCGCACGCGGCCAGCAATCTCTCGGCACCCGGGTTCGACAAGGTTCCGCCTGACAGATCGAGGGTTTGGATTCGCTGGAGCATCGGCGACCCGGCGAGCGCTTCAACTGCGACGTCCGTGAACTCGCTGTTGCAGAGGCCGAGTGTCTCGAGAACGGGGAACTTGTCGCTGCGTAGGAGCGGCTCGAGGTCCTCCTTCTTCGTTTCGACGAATTGCGCGGCGCCGAGCCAGAGCTCGAGGTGCTTCAGTTTCGGCCAACGGATTTCGGCGATCTGCTTCAGGAAGTCGGCACTGATCTCGACGCTTTCGACGATCAGTCGCTCGAGCGCGAGCTGCTCGACATTGCCGAGTGTCGGATCACTGGCGCCTCGGACTTGCAAGTGCGCGAGGTTCGGAAATGCCTCGAGGAGCTCTGCGACATTCGAGGGCTCGATCCAGCTGATCTCGTCCTCGCCGTCGGCGATGTAGAGGGCTCGGAGAGAGGGCAGTCGCTCCGCGGCGAGGGTGAGCGCATCGATGCTTGCTTGCGCATCCAGAGGCGAGAGCAGTATGGCCGGGACTCTATCCGCTCCAGGACTCGAGACGAATCGAGCGAGCGGCTTCTCCGGCTCGAAGTTCCTGACCTTCTTTCCCGCGAGCTTCTCGATGGGATCGTAGAACGCCATGATCCGACTAACGTCCGAGTGACCGCGCTCCGATCTGCGCCGTGTACGTGTCGCGACCCTTCCAGAGAACGCCCGGCAAGAGATCGCCGAACGCGTAGACCTCGAGGACGGCCATCTTGCGGAAGCCCGGCGTCGGGAGCACGACGACGCCGAGGGTCGTCGTCTTCGGGAAGACGCGTGCGATGTTCTCGCAGAGTTTCGTGAGCTGCCTCCAGCGGTCACGGCCCATGGCGTCGCGTAGATCGTCGACGTCGCCGCGCCGATTTCCGAGGTGGAGATTCGTCATCGGTCCACGCGCGACGCGCGGAACGACGTGGCGCAGTCGACCTCCGATGACGACGACGCGAGCCGGCGACGTGCGAAGCTTGCTCCAAAGAGATCGCGCGAGTCGAACCATCGTTCTACAGCTTGTCGACCTCGTAGGATCCCGTCGATTGGTGGGGCGTCATCGGCCACGTGTCCGTGCGAAACGGATAGGCCGGAAGCTCTCGGCCGTTCATCAGCCCGCCGGCTGGCAAGTTCGAAAAGGCGTAGCGGACGGCGACGGGCTTCGGGACCTCGTCGCTCCAGATCTCGACACCGCCATCGCGTATGCGTGCGCGAGCGTGATGGAAGACGCGGTCTTCTCCGGCGATGTAGAAGCCCGCCTCGACATCCTGATCGAGAACGAGTCCTCGATCGGATCCCTTCTCGAAGCGCACCAGGATCTTTCCGTCGCGAGTTTCCGAGGACTCGAAGATCGGTCCCTTCCACTCGAGCGGATCCTTCGAGCCGCGCTTCGTGATCCCGTAGACTTCCGCGAGGGCCCAACGGGCCGTTCGCTCACCGACGGGAAGCTTGCGACCCGGGTGGATGCTGCGGCTCGAGTTCGTATCGAACGTCACGACGAGTCCGGTCTTCGGCGTCGAGCGCCAAGTGCGGAACTGAATTTCGCGGACGACATTCGTGTGGTGATTCATGTCGTACGTCATGCTTCGACGCGTGCTCCAGCCCGAGATCTGGATGAGCCCGAAGGGGAGCTCGGGATCGCCGAAAAGCCGTCGCCAATCCGAGATGACCGCCGGGTAGGTCTTCGGGAAGGGCTTCCAGCTGACGCCGAAGGAGTTGTTCTCGCCTTGGTAGAAGACGACGCCGCGAATCGCCAGCTTCGTGATCGGTGAGATGACGCCGTAGAGCATCGCGCCGGGGTGCCCCTTCTCGTCGGGATTCGCGAAGGCCTTCTGATTCGGGCGCCGCGGTGCTCGCTTGCCGGCCTTCTCTGCATCCGCCCGCGCAGCGTCCCAGTCTTCGAGGGCTTTCGCGTATCGAGCGTCGGCGCCCTTTTGTCCTCCTGCGTCGATCCACGCCTTGCGCGCCGTTTCGTAAGTCTCGAAGTACGGCTGCATCGCCTCGATCGGACGCAGCGTCTCCTTCGTCACCCAGTGTTGGGCCATCGTGCCGCCCCAAGATGTGTCGACAAGTCCGACGGGCACGCGAAGACGGCGATGGAGTCGTCGCGCGAAGTAGTAGCCAACCGCGGTGCAGTTCTCGACCTGCTCCGGAATCGCCTGGCGCCAGTTACCCGTCGGGCTCTTCGGCGAATCGACGGGGAAGTCGTCCTGCGGGGTCGCGCGCGCGATCGTGGGAAGTCGAATGAAGCGAATCGCGGGAGAGTCGGCCGAATCGATCTCGATGTCGGCGTCGCGCGAGCCGCGGAGCGTCCAGGCCATGTTGCTCTGTCCGCCGCAGACCCAGACTTCTCCGACGAGGACGTCGGAGATCTTTCGTTCGCTCTTCTCTCCGGAGACGACGAGATCTCGTCCCGTGAAGCTCGCCTCGAGCGCGTCGAGCCTTACGCTCCACTTGCCGTCGGCCGCGGCTTCTGCGCCCTTCTTCTGCTTCGCGAAGCTCACCGAGATCGTTTCACCGGGATCTGCCCAGCCCCAGACGGTGACTGGCTTCCCGGATTGAAGAACCATGTGGTCGCCGAAGATATTCGGCAGGCGCACCTCGGCCACCGCGGGAGCGGTGATCAGGAACAGGAGAGTGGAAAGTGACAACGCGCGCGTGCGTCGATCGATCATCAAAGTACTCCGAACTTTTCGTAGGCCTCCGTCGCCGACATTCCTTCGCGGATGGCGTCGCGGACGCGGTTTTCCGTGTGTGCTTTCTCCCAGGCCCTCTCGATCGCCTCGTGCTCGACCTCGTGAGGAACGACGACGACGCCATCGCGATCTGCGAAGACGAGATCACCTGGTGAGATGGTCGTGCCGCCGATCTCGACGGACACGTCGATGTCGACGACGCGTTGACGGAACTGGCTGTCGTAGGGGCTCGTCGTCAGCGCGTAGACGGGAAAGTCGAGCGCCTCGGTCGCGGCCGCATCTCGAATGGCTCCATCGACGAGTGCACCGACGGCGCCTCGGTTCGATGCGGCGGTCGAGAGGAGCTCTCCCCAGACGGCCGATCGTAGTGAGCCGCCTACTGCGCAGACGACGACATCGTCGGTACGACACTCGTCGATGGCTCGGAGCTCGAGCTCGTAGGGATTCTCGACCTCGTGGAAGTAGTCGATCCACAACGTCGTCTTGGCGCGTCCGACGAGCGTCCGTTTCGCCGTCAGCGGCCGAAGCGGTAGTCGGGGCGACTGATCTCGAAGGCCGAGTCCGTCGAGAGCGTCGCAGACGACTGCGCTGTAGAGCGAGTCGCGCATCTGGTCCAGCGTGATGTTCATCGCAGGTTTTCGAGCCTCGGCGCGGAAAGAAAACCGTATCGTAAGCGGAAGACCCGCTGGCGAACAGAAGAGACCTCGTGGACGAGATGCGAATCGGAATCGTCGGACTGTTACAGGAGTCGAACACGTTTATCGAAGCCGAGACGACGCTTCTCGATTTCGACGCAGATCTGCTTCTCTCCGGAGCGGCGATTCGGACGCGGCTCGAGAACGCCCCGCACGAGGTGGGCGGTTTCTTCGAGGCCATCGATCGTGCGGGATTCGAAGCCGTCCCGCTCCTCGTTGCGCGAGCTCTGCCTCACGGACCTCTCTCCGATTCTTGCTACGAGTCGCTCTGTCAGCAGCTCGATCAAGCCTACGAGCAGGGCGATCATCTCGATGGGGTCCTCGTCGCTTGTCACGGCGCCAACGTCGCGACGGCGACGCTCGATGTCGACGGGGACTGGCTCGGTCGAATTCGACATCGAGTCGGTGATGGCGTCCCGGTCGTCGCGACGCTCGACCTTCACGCGAACCTCTCGCGGGCGATGGTGGCCGCGACGGACGCGATCGTCGGGTATCGAACGAATCCGCACCTCGATCAGAGAGCTCGCGGAATCGAGGCGGGAGACTTGCTCAGCCGAGCGTTGCGAGGAGAGATTCGACTGACGCAGGCGGCTCGCTTCCCGCGACTCGTGATCAACATCGAGCGTCAGTCGACGGCGGAGTCTCCGTGTCGCGAGATCTTCGCGAAGCTCGAGGAGCAGCGTCGCTCGAAGGCCGTTCTCTCGAACAGCTTCTTGCTCGGCTTTCCGTACGCGGACGTGCCGGATCTCGGAGCCGCGATCGTTGTCGTCACCGACGGCGACCAGGAGCTGGCCGAGAGCCTCGCCGATGAGCTCGAAGAGGAGATTTGGTCGCGCCGTGCGGAGTTTCAAGGGCGCGGCATCTCGATCGCGAAAGCGATGACGACTGTCGAGGGCTCTACCGACCGCGTGTGTCTTCTCGACATGGGAGACAATGTCGGTGGCGGCTCCCCGGGTGACGGTACGCTTCTCGCGAGAGAGCTTTACGAGTGCGAGGTGCCTCGATCGTTCGTCTGTCTTTTCGATCCCCGAGCCGTGTCGCGAGCGGAAGCGCTGGGTGAGGGAGGACGAGCTCAGTTTTCCGTGGGTGGGGCGAGCTGGGAGCTTCACGGGGGGCCGCTACGAGCGGAGTGGACGGTGGTTTCTCATCGTGTCGATGGGACCTTTCGTGAGGCGAAGCCTCGTCACGGCGGCTTCACGACGTTCGATCAAGGTCCGAACGCCGTGCTGCGATCAGAACGCGGGCTGACCGTGCTCGTGACGTCGAAGCGCATGGTGCCGTTCAGCCTCGTGCAGTTGACGTCTTGCGGTCTCGATCCGACCGACTTCGACGTGCTCGTCGCGAAGGGCGTGCACGCGCCGGTCGCCGCGTACCGAGAGGTCTGCGAAACCTTGCTCCGTGTCGACACTCCCGGGGTCACGTCAGCGGATCTTTCGCGATTCGAGTATCGACATCGGCGACGTCCGCTGTATCCGTTCGAGGAGATGCGAGAGACGCGGTGGAGCTGAGCGCGTGGGGTGGTGACCCCGGGTCGGCGGTTTGCCTGAGCCGTGATGACGCCACGTCGCGGCGACCCGCCGCGAGGCTCGAGGGACGAGGGACGAGGACGGCCGCTTTGCGTCCGTCGTGAACCTTCGAGCTCGGTTTCGGAAGAGAGAGAGGTGGAGGGGGTTACTCGTTTCTCTCGAGTGGCACTTGCTTTTTCGTCGCCAGGTAGGCGATGAGGTCTCGGACGTGCTCGTTCGAGATGTTCGTCAGCAAGCCGTCGGGCATCATCGACTTCTCTGACTCGGTGACGCTGATCGCGTCCTCTTCGGCGATGGTCACGAGGTCGCTCTCGGTGCGGATCTTGATGCGGTTCGAGACGCGCTCGCGAATGATCCCCGAGATGGCGCGGCCGTCGCGTGTAATCACCGTCGTCAGTCGGTAGCCTTTTCCGATCGCGGCGCTCGGGTCGAGGATGTTCTCGAGGATGTAGTCGAGGTCCGCGCGGTTCGACCCCGTCAGCTCGGGGCCGATCGACTCTCCGACGTCGTAGAGCTCGTGGCACTTGGCGCAAGTCTTCTCGAAGAGCTCGCGACCGTGGGAGAGGTTGCCCTTCGCGACGAAGCCCGGGCGCAGGATCTTCTTGTACTTCTCGATGGCCGCGCGCTTGTCGGCGCTCGTCTTGCGGATGTCTCCCCAGACCTCGCGGAGGCGTGCGAGCGCCTTCTCGTTTCCGAGTGCCTCGATCTGTCGGGCGTGGATGGCCGAGACTTCGCTGCGTGCGACGATCTTCTTCGAGACCGCGTCGAGGAGGGCGAGAGCGTAAGCGGGACGTGCGCTGAGCGTCGAGATCGCGTCGTGCTTCGCGCCGGCGTCGAATTGCCGGTAGTGCGCGAGAATCGCTGCAGGCGTCTTAGCGTCAACGAACGCGGCGAGGGAGCGAAGAGCGTGGCGCCTGAGCGCGGTTTCGGAAAGCAGCTTGTGCAGGGGCTCGGTCAAGCCGGCGGCGCGTTTGCCGACGAGCGCACGGAGAGCGTCGAGTCTCGAGCTCGTCGATGCCTTCTTGTCCTCGAGTCGTATTCGGAGCGTCTTGAGCGCCGCCGGGTCGTCGAATATCAGCGCGACCGCGAGCGCGGCATCGCGGACTTTCGCGCTCGAGCTCTTCGCGAGATTCGGATAGGCCGTCGGCCAGGTCTGCGGCATCGAGACCTTCTTGCGGCCCGCGAGCCCTTCGCGCAATCCGGCGAGGAGCTCGAGTCGAATCTCATCGTCTTCGGTCTCCGCGAGGAGCTCGATGATGATGTCGAGATCGAGACCGTCGTCCTGCGCGAAATGCTCGCCAGGAGAGACGGCGAGGGAGAGCAGCAGTGTCGACAGAAGGGCCGAGCGGATCATGGATTCTTCGCGAGATGGAGAACCTCGGGGTGACTGAGCGCGCGTCGGTAGAGTCGGATCTCGGATACACCACCGCGGAAGTGTTCCTGGACGGAGCGAGCCGCCCCGATCCACAGGTCGCCCGTGCCGTTCGAGTCGATCGCTTGGCTGTCTCCGGCGAGCGCGCCGTCGACGTAGAGGAGCTTCGCGCCGTCTCCCTCCTGCACGACGCAGATGTGATGCCAGCCCTGGCTCGCCTTCGGCCCAGCGAGATTGTCGTTGTCTCCGCCGAAGATCCAGCGCTGACCCGGATCGACCCAGATTCCGTACCACGGCTTCTTGTCGCGCGACTTCGCGACGATCGTACGCCAGCCACCCTGGCTACCTTCGTAGTAGACCCAGGCCGACATGCTGTAGCTGTCCTTTGCGGCGAAGGTGATGTCCTTGTCGTGCGCGACGACGAGGCTGTCATCCTCGCCGTCAAAACGAATCGCCGGGCGCCCTTTGAGGTTCGGGACGAGCTTCGGTCTCGAGGACTTCGATCCCTGCTTCGCGTCGCGTCCCGATCCGGACCGATCGAGCCAGCGGTCGACGATGCCTCCCTCTTCACCGACGCCGAAGTCGCTGCGAAGCCAGAGCGCGAGTCCTTTGCTCGAGACCGATGCCGCCGGCTTGATCTTGGTTGCTTCGGACTTTCGTGTCTCCCGCTTCCTGCTTAACGCGGTCGCGGTGATACGACGCGTCACGTATCGCGTGAGCTGCTTCGCCGGACACGACTTCGCGATCGAGAGCGCGCGCTTCGCGTCGACCGCGGCGCCGGGCTCGAGCGCGTACCAGATCATCAGCGGCAGGTTGTGATCGCCTTCGACGTCGGCGTGAGCCGCGATGCCTTCGAGAATGTCCCAGCGTTTCTCGATCGGGAGACGCTGGCACGCGGACGCGAGGTAGAGCCAGACGAACGGAGACGGATCCTTCTTCGCCATGGTCGCGAACTTCGCGAGGATCGCGTCTTCGGGCGTCTCGTTCTCACTGATAAGCTGGATCGCCCAGGCGCGGAGGTACTCGCTCTTGTCGTCGAGGAGCCTCGTCGCGATCGCGTCCGTGAGGCCGCCCGTCGCGTGGAGGGTCCAAAGCGCGCGGAGGCGACGCGGGACTTCCGGATGTGTGTCGAGCATCTTCGCGAGAGCCGCATGTGTCGATCCGGCGAGCTTGCCGGCAATGGCACGTTCCTGGAGCAAGCGGCGAGCCTGTCGCACGTACCAGTCGTTCGCGTGGAGCTGCATCTCGACGAGCTCCGCGTCGGTCTTCTTCGCCAGATCGAAGCCGACGGGCGATTTCTTGTCGCCGTACGCGACGCGCCAGATGCGTCCCGTCTCCTCGTGGTGGACGCGTCGACCGCAGATATCCTGGTCGTGCCAGTCGATGACGTAGACCGCGCCTTCCGGACCGATCTCCATGTTGAAGCCGAGCCACTGCGGATCGTTCGACGCGAGGAATTGGTCGCCGTGCTTGCCGACGAAGCCCGACCCGCGACGCTCGAGAACGTCGGTCAGAATGTCGTGCTGGTGGATGTTGCACATGAAGAGGCGCTTGCGATACTTCTCCGGAAACGCGTCGGCGAGGTAAAAGCGCGCGCCGCCGTGCGCCGAGGCGTGTCGGTGATCGGCGATCGTCTTGATGTCGTTGTAGACGTGAGGATTGAAGTGCCGGCCACCTTGTCGGTGGTAGCGTCCCCCCTGGATCATGTGCCAGAGGTGCGGAATGACACACGCGGTGATGAACGCCTGTCCGTGGTCGTCGAAGTCGAGTCCCCAAGGGTTGCTGGTTCCCCACGCGAAAACCTCGAACTTGTCCTTCGTCGGGTGGTAGCGCCAGACGCCCGCGTTGATGCGTGCGCGTTCCGAGTCAGGCGCGCCGGGCTTGCCGACGTTCGAGTGCGTGAAGACGCCGTGGCAGCCGTAGAGCCAGCCGTCCGGACCCCAGAGGAAGCTATTGAGCGTCTCGTGGCGATCGTGTCGTCCCCAACCGTCGAGCAGCACACGTGGCTCGCCGTCGGGACGGTCGTCGCGGTCGGCGTCGGGAATGAAGAGGAGGTTCGGCGGCGATCCGACGTAGACGCCTCCGAAGCCCACCGCGAGCCCGCTCGGGAAGAAGATCTTTTCGGCGAAGACCTTACGCTTGTTGAAGATTCCGTCGCCGTCGGTGTCTTCGAGGATCGCGATGCGGCCTTTCGGTCCGTCCTTGAACGAGTCTGACCCGCGCGTCAGATAGTTGAGGTTCTCGGCGACCCAGAGTCGTCCGCGTTCGTCGAAGCAGAACGCGAAGGGCTGGACGACGTCGGGCTCCGCGGCGAAGGCGGTGACGCGGAACCCTTCCGGGTACTTCATCTTCGCGATCGCCTTGTCGGGCGTCAGGAACGGGACCTTCTTGTTTTGCGCGAGCGCAGGGGAACTCGCGAATACGGCGAAAGCGAGAGCGACGAATGCGAAGCGTTGCATGGTTGAAGTCGATTCGTGTCGTGTCTGGTAGTCGGCGTGAAGCCTTGCGAGCGAGCCCCCTTCTCGTCTCACCCGTTCAGGATAATTCACGGCTTGGCAGGAACCCCGTGTTTTCTCGTCCGTGCATCGAATTCGATCTGCGCGCGGCGATCGAGCTCGGCCTCGGCCCAGTCGGGATGAAGATCCGCCTCCAGAACGATCGAGTCGAACGCGACGCGATGGCCGTTCGTGAACAGCGTGATCGAGCCGAGCTCCTCGGGGCGTCGAAGCCACGCGCCGAGGCTCGGCTTTCGCCGCTTCGCTTTGTTGTGGAGCTTCATGCTGCGCGTGTGCCAGAGAAACGCTTCGGGGGTCAGGATGAGCGTGATGAGCTGTGGCCCCTTGAGGCGATTTCCGACCGATTCCGCCCAGTAGGTGTAGTAGACGCCGTCGCCGTGCGCGTAGTGAAGCGGAGAGCCGCGGACGCCGCCGAGAATCGCGTACGCGGGCATCGTCGCGACGGCGCGCGAGGAGCCCACGGCGTTGAGCGTCTCTCCCGAAAGGCGATAGCCGAGGCCGAACGCGAGGTAGTCGTTCGGAAGATCTTTGCCGCCGCCGCGAAGGCCGAGGTGCTTGTTCTCGGGCGTGATCGCGTTCTCTGCCGGCGGCAGGCTCGAGACCCGGTCGTTCGGCCGCGTCCACACGGCGATGTTGATGTTCGGTTGCCTCGGATCGTACTCGGGGACGCGTGTCGAAAACCGGACCTGGTTGATGAACGGATTTCCGTGCTGGAGGCGACACTCTCCGGTCACGACCAGCAGGCCTTTCTCGTGCGTGACCGTGCCCTGAAGCGGGACGAAATCGCGAAGCTCTTCGGGCGAGTCGAACCCGTAGGTCACTTGGACTCGTAGTCGCGCGCCCGGCTCGACCTTGCCGCGGAAGAGCAGAGCGAGGCCCTCGGCGCGGAACTCCTCGTGAAGCGATTTCCTGAACGACTCCGCCAGCCGGTCGCGGAACTCCGCAAAGTAGGATCGACGACCGTGCTGCCGCAAGAGCACGTCGATCGCGTCACGGATGCCGTTCCAGTGAGCTTCTTCGAGACTCGCCTCGTTTTCGGCTGCGACGAGCTCACCCATCGTCTGCACGCCGTCGACAGCACTCGCGAGGAGCCTTCTTCCGAGTCGGTCGATCTCTGCGTCGAGCGTCGCGAGTTGCTCGGTGTCCGTCACGAAGATCGAGGCCGTGTCTCCCGCGACGACAGGACCTTCGCGTATGAACAGGTAGAGGATGAATCCGGCGATCTCGTCCGCGGGAGAGAGACCGGGCGGATCGTCGGCGGACTCGCTGCTGCCACGGCGCAGAAGACCGAACAGGGAGATGCTCTCGAGCTCGCCGAGATCGCAGGATCCCGCAGGGTCTTCCCCGCGACGGAGCGAGAGCAGGACCGCCCCGCCCTCTCCGACCTCGACGGAGCCGATGTGACGAGGTGAGGTTGCGTCGTCCGGGTCCGCAGATCGAAGGTCCACCGTTACGGTTTCGTCGCCGGCGGCCGCGCGCGCGCCACGGAGGAGTTGTGAGCGGATCTGTTCCGCGAGGCCGACTCGCTCGATCAGCTCCTGGCGACGCTCGCGTAGTTTCGCGTGAGATCCGACGTCGATGGTCTCGGCCCTGGCTCTCGCTGCGTCGAACTCACCTCCAGCGACGAGGTCGTAGATCGCGATTTCGAGGATCGCGAGCTCGGCCCAACGGCGCGCTGTTTCCTCGTGGCGACTCTCGATCGCCTTCGCGAATCGTGCGAGATCCGGTTCCAGATCCTTCGGCGCCCGTTCGCGAAACGCGGTGAGGGAACTCTCGACTCCGTCGAGCTCGATGTCCGTTCGGGCGGCCTCGAGACGCGAGCGGAGCTCTGTCAGCTCCTTTCGCGCGAGGTCGAGGACGACTCTGCGCTCGATCGCCAGAGCCTCTCGTCGATTCGCGGCGTTCTTTCCGAGGCCGAGCTTTCGGAGGTTCTCGATCGCGGTGTGGTAGCTCCCCTCGCGAGCGGGAGCGCGCACGTTCTTGTCGACAAGATCATCGAAGTCGATTCGGCTTCCGGTGGCGTCGGAGGTCTTGTGTGATACGTCCCTGTCGGGTGTTTCGACGGTCGGCGAACCCTTCGTTCGATCTCGAAGTGCGTTCTCGAGCTCGCGGATCTCTTCCGGAGGCATCGTCTTCTTCGGACGCTTCGGGGGCTTCGGGGGCGTGGCTTGGACGACCTGAGTCGACTCGCTCTTCGACTCGACGTGCTCCTCAGGCCGTGTCTCGCCTCCGCCGACCACATCCTCGCCTGAGTCGAACGCACGCGAGATCGCGAAAACCGAGATCAGCCCGACGATCAGTGTCGCCGCGAATGCTCGGCGACGTCGGCGCTGAGCTGCACGGAGTCGCTCGTCGAGGTCGGCGAGCGCCGCGCTCGAGTCGGCGTATCGATTCGCGGGATCGGGAACGGTCATTCGCTGGACGACGCGCGCGACTTCGTGCGACGAGCGACCGCGCGAATTGACAGGGAGCGGAGCCGGGTGCTTGTTCTTCGATTCGATCAGGTCGCTCAAATCGGTTGCCATAAACGGCGGCTTGCCGGTCATCGCGAAGTAGAGGCTGCAGCCGAGAGAGTAGACGTCGGCATGAGCGCTCGGCTTTTCGTTCCGGATGCGTTCCGGCGAGAAAAACTGCACGACTGAGAGCTAGCGACGCGCGACCGTGGGGCGAGACGACTCGAGCGCGAGACCGAGGCCGAGGTTGAGGACTTTCAGCGAACCGTCCGGGGCGACGAGGAGGTGCTCGGGCGTCAGAGCCGTGTGGACAACGCCGGACGACTCGGCGTGCACGAGAGCTCGGCAGGCGTCACGGACGAGAGATTCCCAGCGGTCGGGCGGAAACGCGCCGTTCTCCGCGACGTGATTCGCGAGACTGAGCCCATCGACGAGCTCCATGCTGACGAAGGTTCGGCCCGCCTCCGACCTCGCGTCGTAGACGCGCACCACGTTCGGGTGATTGAGCTTCGCGGCCGCGCGTGCTCCGTCGAGGAACTCGCGGGCGAGCGATTCGTTCTTCGCGTGCCTCGGAGAGAGGAACTTCAGCGCGACACGACGATCGACGCTGTGCTGCTCGGCACGGTATACGTCGAAGGCCTTACCGCGTGAGAGCACCGACTCGATGCGGTATCCCGCGAGCTCGTTTCCGAGGAGTGGGTCGTCGGTCGAGGACATGCGAAGACGGAGAGTTCTCTTCCAATACTCTCGATTTTAACAGAAAAGCCGTGCTTCTCGGGGCTTCGGAGCCTGCCAAGACGGTTTTTCGCCGCGTTTGCTGGACTGGCGGGGCGAACTCGCTACAGTAGCGGGCTTGTGTCGCGATCGGAGCGACTCGTTCTGAGGCCCCGCACCACACCACCCCCGACTCTGATGAAGACGCTTTCCTATCTCCTCGACAAGCCCGGCGGAGCTTTCGACCTTCGTGAAGACGAGATTCGAGATCCGGGACCCGGCGAGATTCGATTGCGCACCTCGCGAACCTCGGTGTGCCAGTCGGACGTCGTGATCTATCGACAGGGCCTCCCGAGGATCAAGGAGTGGCCGGCGCTGCTACTTCACGAGGTTTGTTCCGTCGTCGACGCGGTGGGGGAAGGCGTCGAGAAGTTCGCGCCCGGAGATCTCGTCGGCATCGGATGCGACATTCCTTGCGGCGACCTCGGCTGCATCTACTGCGGCGACAACGGCACGGGTGACTGGACGAGCTGCCCGAACACGCAGGCGACCGGGCACGAGTTTCCCGGCTTCGCGCGCTCGCACGCCGTGCTGCCCGAGTGGTTCGTCCGCCTCGGTCCGATCGTGAAGTTCCCGAAGGGATTCAATCCGGATCACGCCTGTCAGCTCGAGCCGCTCGCTTGTTGCCTCGAGGGGATGACGCGCGTCAATAATTGCATCGAGAATCGCGTCGTCGTTCTGATCGGTGCTGGATCGCAGAGCACCTACGCGCTTCAGTGTGCGCAGGCGATGGGCGCGCGCAATATCGTGCTCGTCAATCGTGGGCTCGAGCGTCTCGAGCGAGTGATGAGAGACTTCGGCGACGAAACGGTCGTCGGCGTGCGTTGGGATGAAGACGTCGTCGAGAACATCCTCAAGGAGTGCCAGCCCTTCAACGAGCCGCACTTCGTTATGATCAACGCGCCGGCGCAGGCCGGGTACGAGCTCGCCCCGAAGCTGCTCGGTTACGGAACGGTTCTCGACGCACACGCGGGCGTCAAGGGCGCCGACGGCAAGCCGCGCATCGCGCACGAGGTCGACCTCAACAACGACATTCACTATCGCCTGCAGTGCTACCAGGCGACGCACGGCTCGAGCATGCACGGCATCTCGCTCGCGCATCAATTCCTGTCCGAGGGGCGACTGCCGAAGCTCGACCTGATGACGAACGAGACCGAACGCTTTCACCACTCGCGCATCATCGAGGCCATCGACCGCGCCGCGGACAAGGACAGCCTCAAGGTGATCATCGACTGGGATTAGCGTTTTTGCCGCCAGATCCTCAGTAGCTCGGCGTCCCCCGCGTCGAGCTCGATCACCGCGTGGGGGATTTGCTCGCGCGACTCGAGCAGCAGCTCCGTCCACTTCCCGCTCGCCTTGTCTTTGCGGGCTGCCTTCGTCACGTTCTTCGCGAGCGCGAGAGTCGCCGTGCGCTTCCGTCCGATGTCACGGTTGCCGACGACGACGTAGTGCTCGATCTCGCCGCTGTCCGGTTCGTTCTCGAAGATGCCAAGCGCGATGTGCTCGCCGCTCGGGCGGATCCAGGAATCTGCCGGTGCCTCACGAGTGCTTACGGGAAGCGGCTTCGTGTGAAAGACGTCGACCGAGCGCGCGCGGGCGACATGAGGGCTGAAGGCCGCGAGGGTCGTGTTGATGCGCTTGCACTCGCGGCCGATTCCGGAGAGGGGCGGCGGCTCGTTCTCCTTCACCTCATGGATGTCGAACATCGTCCATCCCACCCACCACTTGAACCCCTTGAGCCCGTAGACGAGGCTCATCGAGACCGTCTGGCGCATCTTGACGGGAGGGTCGTCATGCACGTGGCAGTAGCGAAAGATCGGAATGCCGCCCGCTTCCAGTGACATGCGCCGGTAGTACTCGAGATAGTGGAAGTGGAGGTCGGCGCGTCTCTTCCAGTGGTAGTCGTAGTACTCGAGAAGTTGGGGGCGCACCTGGTCGACGAAGGCCTCGATCGATCCCCACTGTGCGTACGTGTTGAACTCGGTCGCCTGGTGTGGCGCGATCGCCTCGTACTCGGCGCGTTGTTTCGCGAAGACGCGGAACCAGCCGGACTTCTTGCGATCGCTGAGGAAGTAGCTCAGCACGTGCGGTTCGTCCTTGAGCTCGTGTGCGATCCACGGTGAAGCGCCGTGGACCATCAAGTAGAAGCCGTTCTTTTTGCACCAGGCGTTGTCGGAGATGTTGCCTTCGTAACCGTTGAAGCGAGCCTCCTTCATCGTCACGGCAAGCGCGTCGCGCCCCGCTTTACCGACGACCCAGCTCGGCGAGAGGTACGAGACGAGAGCGGGCATCTGGAAGCGTGGCGCGAGTCCACGTCGGACCGCGTCTTCGAAGGGAGGCGCGCCGACGACCGCGACCGTCTTTCGCATCGGGTGCACTTCGATGTGCTCGAAGGCACCGTCGCGGTAAGATCCCGCGACGCTCACGCCGTTCTTCGCCGAGACGCGAAAGCTCACGTCGAGATCTCGGCTCCAACCCGGGAAGAGGACCGTTCGATCTCCGTCGACCTCGACGAGGCGAGACGCGATGGCGTCGAAGGAGTCGTCGATCGGCTCTGCGTCCTTCGGTAAGCGTGAGAAGTCGGCACCCCAGAAGCTCGGAAAACGGGAAGTGCCGCTCTCTCGTTTCGCCCAAGCGCTCGTGATCTCGATCGCCTGGAGGAGCGATGTCGCGCGGTCACTCTTCGGGTCAGGCTTCGAGGAATCGGGTTTCGGGTTGTCGTTCCCGTCGATCTTCAGCGAGTACGGACCACGCCCCGAGCAGGCGCAGAGGTAGCGTCGGATCGTCAGGCTGTGCTGAGCTGCGGCGAGGGCCTCGTCATCACCGACGGATCCGATGAGGACGTTCTCGCGCTTCCAAAACTGCTCCCACGCGGCGAGGTGTGCACGCACGGCGGCGTTGACGTCCGTCTTGGCGACGTCCTTCGCGGGGCGATCGCTCGGGACGACATGAATTTGGAGGTCGAACTCCTTGCGTGGCGTTCCCGTGTGGAGGACCGTCGGGCTCTTCGGGCTCATGCCGTCGCAGAACGCGACACAGGCGAGCTTCTCCTTCTTCCAGTGCAGTCGGCCAACGGCAGATTCCCCCGGCACGTTCTTCACTTCGAGCTCGAGCTCGACGGGAGCCTCCGTGCGCAATTGCACGTGCAGGAGCGAGTGGTTCGCGTCGACGGCGATCGAGAAGGTCGGTTCCGGGCCGTGCTTCGGCGACGCGACTTGAATCGCTCCTCGTTCGATGGCGACGCTCTGACGCAGGGCTTCGTTTCCGATCGTGAGTGGTGGATCCATGCGCAGGCGGAGATCGGCGAGTCGCTGTGCTGCGCCACCCGAGGCAGAGAGCTTCGCGAGCGAGAGGTGAATGTCGCCGTGAGCGTCCGTCCAGACGTTCGCGAGGAGGTCGCCGTTGCCCGTCGGCATCGAGTCGGCTTCGCTCGCGCTCGGTGTTCGCCACACGATGTTCTCGAGCGCGAGAGGTGATGGCCGTACGACGGTCGGTGGCTTGTCGGGGGCGAAGTTTCGGAGGGCCGCGTCGGACGCACGCTTCTCGAGGATCAGGATCTCTGCGGCACCCGGATTCGGTCCTCCGTGGGCGTTGAGAAAACGCAGCGTCAGCTTCGTGGTTTCGACGACGTCGAAGGTGACGCTCTGCGCGCCGTACCGCTTTTCGAACGAGCCCTTCGCGATCGGCTCGTCGGAATCGTTCGCGAGAATCTCGTAGTCCTTGAAGCACTCCTCGACGAGCCAGGCCGTGCGACCGAAGTAGACGATCTGCGAGATGCGGACGGGCTCCTTCCACTCGAAGATGAGCTCGCCGCGGTCCTTGACCTCCTCGCCGTTGACCGCCCACGAGCGAGCGTAGCCGAGGCTCTCCGGATGAAACTCGAGGATGTTCGATCCTTGACGTGCGATGCGTCCGTCGGCGATGCCGCGCACGAACAGCTTCTGATCGGTTTTCTCCGAGTTCGCCAGGATCTTGGCGCTCGCCGCGAGGTTGACGAGCTTGTCGTCGGCGGAGAGGGGAGGCGCCGCAGAGAGAACGAGAGCTGCGACGAGCAAACATCGAGTTCGATGCATCGTGTTCGTGCCTTCGCGCTTCGGTTTCCTCGGTCAGAGACTGACCGTCTCGCACGCAGGGAGTGTATCCAGGCTCGCATTGCGATCGCAATCATGAACTGATGTCGAACCTCGTCGGCCTCTTTTTCAATTGACGAGTGCGGCGCCGCGCGGACGATGTGCCGGTGGGGCTCGATCACCACGAATCGACGACTGGAGGGGTTTCCATGCGACTGACGACTTTAGCCCGAACTTCTCTCGGCTCTTGAGCCGCATTTCGGCCGTTCCCGGGCAGTAGACGG
>CAYZGY010000017.1:0-24872 GCA_964478085.1 uncultured Planctomycetia bacterium | reverse complement strand
TTCTCGGGGTGAAACTCCCACATGTCGTTCGAGTACATCAGCCCGATCGCCTCGTCGAAGCCACGCACGTGCGGGCGCGTGTCGGGCTGGTCCCCGAGGTGCCACTTGCCGCCGAAGCCTGTCTTGTAGCCCGCGGCCTTGAGCACTTCCGCCATCGTCTTGAACTTTGGATCGAGCCCGCGCGCCTTGGGAGGATGCGCGCCGAAGACACGCGTGCGCCCCGGGTAGCAGCCCGTCATGAGCGCCGCGCGCGACGCCGAGCAGATGGCCTGGGGCACGTAGAAGTTGTCGTAGCGGCAGCCGTCCTTCGCGAGCTTCTCGACGTATGGTGTGGGATACGTCGGCTTGCCGAAGGGCTGAAAGTCTCCCCAACCGGAGTCGTCGAGAAAGATGATCACGACGTTGGGCTTCTGCGCGTCGTCCTTCGCCGTAGCAGAGGTGTGCGCAACGAGCAAAACGAAGGCAGCGGCGATCACGGGGAAACGACGACCGTCAGTCGATCGATGCATGAAGGACTCCTGTTCGAGGATGGATTCGAACCAACCGACAGCCTACGCGGCAACGATCGCGACGTCCACCGCTGGACTGGACGCCTTGACTGGGCCCCGAAGCGGGCGAGAATCAATAGAGACTCTCGACCCTGACGGTGAGCCCCATCACGATGCTGCTACGCGCCCTCCCCCTCCTTCTCGCCTGTGCATTCGGCCTTCCGATTCTTGCCGATGTTCGAGTCGGCAAGATCCACATCCGCGACGGCGTTCGCGAGAAGAGCGGCGAAGTCGTCCACGCGGTCACCTCGCCGTACCAAGCCGGCACGACGGAGATTCGCGTCGTCCTCCCGGACGCGTACGAAGGCGGAGACACCTCGCGTCGCTTTCGAGTCGTGTACGTCCTTCCCGTCGTCGCTGGAAAGTCTCGCCAGTGGGGAGACGGTCTCGACGAGGTTCGCAAGCACGACTTGGCGAACCGACACGGCGTTATCTGCGTCGCACCGACGTTCTCTCACCTGCCGTGGTACGCGGACCACCCCGAGGACGACTCGATTCGCCAGGAGTCGTACCTGCTGCGCGTCGTCGTCCCCTACCTCGAGCAAGCGTATCGGACACAGCGCGGCCGGAGAGGACGTCTGCTCGTGGGATTCAGCAAATCCGGCTGGGGCGCGTTCAGCTTGCTGCTCCGAAACCCTCGCTTCTTCGAGCGCGCCGTCGCCTGGGACGCGCCCTTTCGGCTCGACGCACCCGGAAAGTACGGCTCGGGGCCGATCTTCGGATCGAAGAAGAACTTCGAGCGATACGACGTCTCGAGCCTCGCCAAGAAACACGCTCCGCGATTCGAGGATCCGAATCGATTGATCGTGCTCGGCTACGACAACTTCCGTCGCGACCATCAGGAGCTCCACAGCCTCCTCGAGAAACACGAGATCCCTCACGTCTATCGCGACGGACCGAAGCGCAAGCACCACTGGAGCACGGGTTGGCTCCCCGAGGCGTTCGAGGCCGTGACGAAGTCGCTGCCGCAAGAGCTCGACGCGGTCGAGATCGATCCCTCCTCGCTGCACGTCGTCATCGTCGGAGTGCTCGAGTGGAAGGACGCGAAGGTGACGCAGTACTCGAAAGAGAAGCGCCAAGATCTCGTCCTGCGCGACACGCTCCTCGCTCGCGGCGTGCCGAAGGAGCAGATCACGGTCGTGCTCGATCGGGAAGCGACTCTCGAGCACATCACCAACGCAGTCGGCGAGACTGCCGCGAAGGTGCCGCAAGACGGATCGTTGCTCTTCTACTACGCGGGACACGGCTTCCCGTCGAAGAAGCCGAACGAGTACTGCTACCTCAACTGGGAGGGCGACGGGTCGAAGCCCGAGACGTGCCTGACGACCACGCGATTGACGAAGATCCTGCGCGAGAAGCTCTCGGGCAGCACGCTGCTCCTCACGGCCGATTGCTGCTACTCGGGCGGTCTCGGCGAGGTCGCTCGCGCGATCGCGAGCCCGAAGCGTCGAGCGGTCTGTATCGCCTCGGCCTCGGACAAGTGCGTCTCGACGTCGAGCTGGCCCTTCACACAAGCGCTCATCGACGGCATCCGCGGAGACCGTCTCGTCGATCACGATCTCGACGGGCTCATCACCGCGAAGGAGCTCGGCCACGAAGTCGCGAACGTCATGCTCCTCTTCGAAGGTCAAGATGCAGGCTACACGCGCGCGGGTGGCACGCGGCCGATCGTTCTCTCACGAACGCCCTCACTCGAGATCGATGCTGATCCACCGATCACCGAAGGCTTCGGCCTCTTCGTGCGAACGCCCGCGACGGGTCGACAGGGCCTCGGACGAATCGTCGGACGTTCCGGACCGGGATTCCTCGTCAGGCAGCAACGCCACAACACGCGCCCGATCATCGAAACTCGCGCCGAAGGACTGACGCCCGTCCGGCTCCCGAAGCGTCTCTCCGACCAGGAAGCGCTCCGCAAGGCGTCCCTCGGTCGAAAGTACACGAAGCTCCTTCGCAAGATTCAGGTGGCGAGCGACTATCCGTCCTACGGCGCCTTCCGCGACTACGGCTTCTACCAGGCGACGGATTGGAAGGGGCACCGAAACTTGCCGGCTGGGCATTGGGTCTACGTCTATCCCCACTGGTACATCTGGGACGTCTCGAAGGCAGCGAAGATCGATCCGAAGGAAGCGATCGACGAGTACCTCGAGACGTGCCACGAGCGCGGAGCGTTCAACGGTGTCGTCCTCGGGGCGACGAAGGGGAAGATCGACTATTTCCGCGCCCTCGGCGTCGAGACGATCGACGGCGAGAAGCGGCTCTCGACCGACTCCGTCTTCCGGCTCGCCTCCGTGTCGAAAGCGTTCACGGCCATGGCGATCCTCATTCTCGAGGAGAAAGGCGCACTTTCGCTCGACGACGATGTCCGCAAGCACCTCCCCGGCCTGCCGTACGAGGGCGTGACGATTCGCCATCTCGTCCACCACACTTCGGGCCTTCCGGACTACGTTTCTCTACTCGAGGCGAAGTGGGACCTCGAAGGCAAGAAGAACGGAGCTCGAAAGATCGCGACGAGCCCCGACGCCTTGGCGCTCCTGCGAGAGCATCAACCGGAGCGCCGCTTCGCGCCCGGCGAGAAGTATCAGTACAGCAACACGGGCTACATCCTCCTCGGCCTCGTCGTCGAGAAAGTCTCCGGCATGAAGTTCGGTGAGTTCTTCCGAGCGAAGATCTTCGCGCCGCTCGGCATGAAGCGCACCGTGCTGTTCACGCCGAAGACCCCTCCGAAGATCGAGAATCGCGCCTACGGCTTCCGCTACGGCGTCGACGGGCTCACGCGAATTCCGAACGACGAGCACTTCCTCAACGGGATGTACGGCGACGGCGAGGTCTACTCGTGCGCCGAGGACCTGCTCCTCTGGGATCGGGCGCTCTACTCGGAGAAGCTCGTCCCGCGCGCCGCGATCGAGCGCGCGTTCACGCCGGGCAAGCTCGAGGATGGATCGCCGACGAGCTACGGCTACGGCTGGGTGATTCAAAAGCGCGGGACTCGACGTCTCGTCGTACACGGAGGCGGCTGGGTCGGATTCCGTACGTGGATCGAGCGAGACCTGACGAACGAACGCGTACTCATCGTGCTGACGAACGATACGAGCGGGCACTTCGGAAAGATCCGTAAGGACGTCGCCGCTCTGCTCGAGGGCAAGACAGCCAAGCCGCCGCGCGAGTTCGCCTCACGCGCCCTTGCGCGATGCATCGCGCGGAAGCCGGAGGCTCCCGAGCGCGCCGCGGACGCGATGCTCCAGCAGGCGACCGAGCAGCCCGACCTCTGGAATCGATCCGAGCTGCGGCTCGAGCGACTGCGCGACGACTATCGCGAGCGTGGCGAATCGGCGAAGGCTGACGCGGCTCACCGCGTCCTCGAGGCTCTCTATTCGACGAATTCGAGCGAGTGAGGAATCGACCTTGAACGACCTTCCTCTGATCGACATCAGCCCACTCGCGTCGGGCGGCGACGCGAGCTTGGTCGCGAGCGAGATCTCGAGAGCGTCTCGCGACGTCGGCTTCTTCTACATCGTCGGGCACGGTGTCTCGACCGAACTCCAGAGCGAGCTCGAGGAGCTCAGCCGCGAGTTCTTCGCGCTGTCGCACGACGCGAAGATGGCGATCGCGATGGAGCACGGCGGTCGCGCTTGGCGAGGATTTTTCCCCGTGGGTGCGGAGCTGACGAAGGGTCTTCCGGATCAGAAGGAAGGCATCTACTTCGGCTCGGAGATCGACGCGAACCATCCGAAAGTCGCCGCGGGCGAGCCTCTCTTCGGGGCGAATCTCTTCCCCGCGCTTCCGCGCTTCAAGGAGACCCTGCTCGAATACCTCGACGAGCTCACGCGTGTCGGTCACGCCTTGATGCGTGGCTTCGCGCTCAGTCTCGGCCTCGAATCATCGTACTTCGACGATCGATACACGCGCGATCCGCTGATTCTCTTTCGCATCTTCAACTACCCGTCACTGCCGCCCGAAGCACGCGCAAGCGCCGACGTCGAGCTCTGGAGCGTCGGCGAGCACACCGACTACGGTCTCCTGACGATCCTGCGACAGGACACGAGCGGCGGTCTCGAGGTCAAGTCGCGCGACGGCTGGATCGACGCCCGACCGATCCCCGACTCGTTCGTCTGCAATCTCGGCGACATGCTCGATCGCATGACCGGCGGTCTCTACCGCTCGACACCGCACCGCGTGCGCAACCCGGGCGACAAGGCTCGACTCTCGTTCCCGTTCTTCTTCGACCCGAACGTCGACGCCGAGATTCGCCCGATCGACCCGAACGCCGACATCGTCGACGACCGGCACGAACGTTGGGACGGTGCGAGCGTCCACGAGTTCGAGGGAACGTACGGCGACTACCTCCTCGCGAAGGTCTCGAAGGTCTTCCCGCAGCTCAGCCGCGGCATGCTCGAGTAGCGCGAAGCGACGCTCGATTACGCGTGCCCGACCTCGAAGTCGTTGGCGCCCGTCTTGTCCTCACCGCGCAAGAGCCAGATTGGCCGCTCGGCGAAGTTGATGACGTAGCCCGCCTGGTTGCCCGTTTCGATCATGCCTCGATCGAAGAGCGACGTTCCCGGCATGTAGCGAATCGCCACGCCCGCGCGCCGCTTCGTCGAGCGGTTCGCGTTCGATCCGTGGACGAGGTAGACGTCGTGAAACGAAACCTGGCCGGGCTCGAGCTCGATGTCGACCGCCGCGGACTCGTGGAAGACTCCGTCGACGACGCGCTGGTTGAGCGTCACGTCCTCGCGGTCTTCCTTCTGGTGCTCGACGAGCTGTTGATCGCGATGCGAACGCGGAATGACGCGCAAGCAGCCGTTCTCCTTGCGGCTCGCATCGATCGCGACCCACGCCGTGCACGTCGCGAGCGGACGGATCGGCCAGTAGTGCCCGTCCTGGTGCCAGGGTACCTCCATGCCGTCGCCGCCCGGCTTGCAGAAGCTCTGGCAACCCCAGAGGATCACGTCGGGTCCCATGAGCTCGGAGACCGCCTCGACGAGACGGTCGTCCTGCGCGAGGCTCATGAACTCGTCGTGGCCGCGCACGCCCTCGCCGCCGTCAGCGCGAATGTGGATGCTGACGAGACGCTCGGGCCGCGTCTCGGGGTTCTCCGCGATGACCGCATCCAGCGCGGCACGAAGTCGATCGATCTGCTCGTCCGGCAGTCGAAACTCGGGGACGACCCATCCTTCGCGGTGATAGTGCTCGATCTCTTCGGCACTGAGGAGATTCGCCATGCTTTCTTCCGTCATTTTCCGATCGCGACGAGATGGCCCTGCGTACGCACGAAGAGCACGCCGTCCGAGAGAGCCGGCGTCGCGAGGATCGGAGCCGAGAGCGAGTTCTTCGCGATGACCTCGAGCTTCTGGCCGGCGCGGAGCACGTAGACGTCTCCGTCCTCGCCCGCGATGTAGATCTTGCCGTCCGCTGCGACCGGCGACGCGCTGAATCCGCTGCCTCCAAGCACGATGCGAGAGCGGAAGATCTCCTTCCCCGTCTCGAGCTCGTACGCGTCGAACACGCCGTTGTTGTTGAGCACGTAGACCGTCCCGCGATAGACGAGCGGGGTCGGCATGTACCCGCCGCGCTTCACCTTGCTCCAAGCGATCGACTCGCTCGAGCGCTCGCCCTTCGGGAGCGTCAGATCGCCACGCGAGCCGAGCCGAATCGCGAAGATCGGTCGCTCGGGATGTCGCCCACTCGCGACGATGGCGAGGCCATTCGCCGTCACGGGCGTCGGCGCGGTGATCTTCGAGCTGCCGCCGAGCTGCCAGAGCTGCTTCCCCGTCGCCGGATCGTATCCCCGGATAAGCTTCGACGCGTTCGTCACCAGCTCGGGCCCCTTCGGCCCCTCGCAGACGGTCGGAGTGCCCCACGACGGCAGCTCGTCACGATCGGCCTTCCACACCGTCTTGCCCGTACGAATGTCCGCCGCGAGCAGGAACGATTCCTTCTGCGTGTCGCACTGGACGATGGCGAGATCGCCCCAGATGATCGGCGAGCTCGCCGTGCCCCACTCGTAATCAGGAGCGTCGTACGCGCCGACGTCGAGCCTGCCGAGATCCTTCTCCCAGAGCTTCTTGCCAGCCATGTCGAACGCGTAGAGCCCCTGCGATCCGAAGAAGGCGACGATGAAGCGACCGTCGGTCGCGGGCGTCGAGTTCGCGTAGGTCGCCTTGATGTGACGCTTCTCCTTCGGCTCGCCCTTCGTCGCGAGGCTCGACCAGACGATCTTGCCGGATTTCTTGTCGAGGCAGATGAGCCTCCACTCGTGAACGGATCGATCCTCGGACGCGTCGCCGTCTCCGTAGAGCCCGACACGAACCGTCGCCTTCGAGCTGCTGCTGATCGCGGTCGTCACCCAGATCCGATCGCCCTGGACGATGGGGCTCGAGTGCGCAAGACCCGGGATCCTCGTCTTCCAGCGCACGTGCTTCTGCTCCTCGCCGCCGAAGACATCGGGGATGTCCTGGCCATCGGCGACGCCACTCGCGTTCGGACCGCGGAACGACGACCAGCTCGCGTTCACGATCGGCGGAATCCGCTTCACGAGCTTGTCGCGAATCGTCCGGCACGGCTTCCACACGGCGTGGCTCGTCTTCTGGGGCGAGACGCTGCAGAAGACGTAAGGCGTTTTCTTTTCGCCCGTGTGCCAGACGTCGATCTCGAGATAGAGCTTCTGCTTCTTCTTCGTGCGGAAAGGCTCCAACCAGTCGATGGTTCCCCCGTATCCGGTGAGGCTTGCCGCGGTCTTGCGCGACGAAAGCTCCACCTTGAAATCGCTGACGTCGAGGTCGGGATCGCGCATGACGGCCTTGGCGAGTCCACGGTAGTACGTCAGCAGCTCGCGACGCAGGTCCGCCTGGCCGACGCTCGTACCGGGCTCGAGCCGAAACGCGAACGCGTAGGTGAAGAAGTCGTCCTCCTGCGGCTTGAACATGCCCGGCGCGAAACGGATCGTCTCGACGCCGCGGAACTTCATGTCGCGTGCGAATCCGGTCGGCAACGGAATCGTCTCGCCGCCCCAATTCGACGGAGCTTCGAGAGGGATGTCCTCGAGCTGCGCGTCGAGCGCCGCGGTTCGGAGGAACAAGATCGCCGTCGAGAGCAGGATCCATCGTTTCGTGTTCATGCTTACGTTCTAAGAACGGGAGATCCAAAAAGCCAGCTTGATCGATCGACGGGAAACCGCTAGTCTCCCAGACTTCTCAGAGAGACTATCCCGTCGGAATGGATGATGCTGAGTAAAGTCCTGGTAACCGGAATCACGGGCCTCCTCGGCCGCGCCCTTCGAACCGAGCTGCCGACAGGCGACATCGAGGTCGTCGGCACGGGCCTGACGCGCGCGCAAGGCGACGTCCGCCGCCTCGACCTTCTCGACACGGCCTCGGTCGAGGAGCTCTTCGCCGCCGAAAAGCCCGACGTCGTCATTCACGCGGCCGCCGAGCGCCGCCCCGACGTCAGTCAGGCCGATCCCGACGGCACGAGGCAGCTTAACATCGACGCGACGGGAACGGTCGCCGACGCAGCGAAAAAGGTCGGCGCGTGGGTGCTCTACCTGTCGACCGACTACGTCTTCGACGGCGAGAATCCGCCCTACGCGGTCGACGCGAAGCCGAACCCGCTCAACTTCTACGGCGAGACGAAGCTCGCGGGCGAGCACGTCGCGCTGCGCGAGCCCGAGAACCTGGTCCTGCGCGTCCCGCTTCTCTTCGGGGCCGTCGAGAATCTCGACGAGTCGCCCGTGACGATCCTGGCCAAGGGCCTCGGCGACGCACCGAGCGCGAACTGTGACCACTGGCAGATTCGCTATCCGACCTTCACGAACGACGTCGCGGTGACGTGCCGTGGCATCATCGAGCGACGCTGCGACAATGACGATCCCCGCGGCGACTGCCTCCGAGGAGTCGTTCACTGGTCGGGTGACGAGGCGATGACAAAGTACGACATGACGCGCACGATCTGCGAACTCTGGGATCTTCCCTCGGACGGCCTCGTGCCCGTCTCGACACCGCCTTGCGGCGCACCACGACCGCAAAACACCGAGCTCGACTGCTCGATCCTCGAAGGTCTCGGCACCGGACAACGCACGCCGTTCCGCGAGGCGCTCGAGCCGATCTTGCGGCCCTACCGCTGAGCGAGGATCTCTTCGGCGTCCTTACGCACGCTCGAAGGGCGAATCCAAGCCTTCGCGTCCTCGAGCACCGAGATCGCGTCGGGATCGACACTCGCGAACTCGCCGAGCAGCTCGACGCACGGCTCGAGTCGATGGGCGTCCGCAGGATGACGCGCTAACTGGAGCATCGCGTACTCGACCTCGGCCGTCCGGGCTCTTGAATCCGCCCTTGGTGCCGGACTCGACGTTTCCGAACTCCTGGACGAGCTGCGGCAAGATCTCGTCGACACGACGGGTGGCCTGCCACAGCTCCTTCAGAGCGTCGACGCGATCGCTGACGTCGAGGAAGCCCACTCCCTTCGTGGCGGAGCGCAGACGATCGAGAGCCGACCCCGTCTGAGGATCGAGAAGCATGTGCCGCCGAAGGATTCGCTCTCGCACGCGCGGATCCATCGGCGCGGATCGTTCGGCGCGGATCGTTCGGCGCGGATCGTTCGGCGCGGATCGTTCGGCGCGATGATCTCGAGCGTACCGATGAGGTCCAGGCGGTCCCCGAGCTCCGACATCAGGCTGTTGGAAGACCGGGAGCTCCGCTCCAGAGGTCTTCCTCGTAGCGCAGAAGACGTGGGACGACATTCTTCGCTGCCGGGCCCGACTCGTCGAGGGCGAGACAGAGATGCTCTCCCGAAACGTTCGATGTCGTCACCAGGAACTCGGCGATCAACGGAGCCGTACGATCCGCGAAGCGTGGCATCTTGCCCAGGCAACAAGCTGCCTCCAGGCGAATATCTGAATCGAGCTCGGGATCTTGCAGAATCTCGACCAGCCGATCGCGCACCGCCTCCGTCGGCGGGGCACCGAGAACTCGAAAGACCGGCTGAGCGCGGAAGGAGATCTCGAGGTCCAGGGCATCGAGCACCTTTCTTACGCTCGGCGAGTCGACTTCCGGAAGAAACTCCAGGCTCGAGAGCGACTCGAAAAAGTCCCAACCGACGTCAGGATCCTCCCAGGCTCTGAGCCACTCGTCGTAGAACGAATCTCGACTTCCGAAACGTCGGCGCGCCCACAGTCCGATCATTCGTGATTCGGGATCGTCGAGCAGGGGCGCGAGAGCATCGATCACTTCCCGACGTGCTGTCGCGTCCTCCCCGATCTCCGGGCCGTGGTCGCACTCGTCGGTCGACTGCACCACCTCCATCACCTTCCGCTGCCACTTCTTCGCGGCGGGGCCGAACGAAGAGAGGACGAACGCGGCGTGAATTCGAATGCACGGCTCCTCGGAGTCGAGAAGCTTGACGAGATCAAGAATCACCCGCTCGGCTTCTCTCCCACGTCGCGCGAGAGCCAACGCCGCAGCCCAGCCGCTGGTTTCGCTCGGGTCCGAGAGACTCGCCAAGAGATCTTCAATCTTCTCCGCCGGACCGATCTCGTGCATGAGCTGCTCGACGTCATCGGGGTTCTGCTCATCCGTCCTTTAGATCTCGAGGAGCTCAGCAGCCGCGGGCTTCGCGAACTCGCGATAGCCATCGATGTTTTCGAACGCAGCGTCGACGACGTCGAGGAATTCGCTCCCGAGGCTCTCGGCAAGAAGGCGTCAGGATCGTACGGTAAGGCCTTCCCGATCCGCCTATCCCACTCGTCGAGATTCTCGTGATCCTTCTCGACGACGGCACGAGTGATCGCTTCCAGGAATCGCGACTCCTCACGCTCGAGCAGTGTCTCGGCGGCAGCCATCCACGTCTCTCGGTCACTCGACTCGAGCTGCGTCAGAAGACGCCACTCGACGTAGCGCGGCCAGAGCGCTCACGACAGCCCGCCGGCGACGGCGATCGAGATCACCGAACCGACGAGCGTCACCTTCTTCCAGCCACGCATGCCCCAGCCTCAGCGTCCTAACGGTCGCACGCCTCGTCACAACCTTCGATTCGCACGCACTCCGTCCCGATGGTGCCCGGTGCGCCGCGAAGGAAGAGGTAGTTGAGCATCACGACGGCGTCCGTCAGCTCGACCCGACCGTTTCCATCGGTATCGTGCAGCGTCACGTTGCCGCCCTGGTCGAGCGCGCCGGCGCACGGGGCCTGGGCGCCTTCGGCGAAGAAGAGGAGGCGAAGAAGATTGGAGGCGTCACTGATGTTGATACGACCGTCCTGTGTCGAGTCGCCGACGAGCTGGAGGCCTCCCGAGCCGATGACGCTCGCGTCGTCGGTACCGGGCGAGCCGCCGTCGACCTCGCCGTAGGTCCAGTTCGCAGGGTCCTTCCAAGCGTCACGCGGGAGCGTCGGGTCGATGAAGACGAGGGCGCGACCGGCACCGTCGGCCTCTTCGTACCAGTCGCCGTAGGCGAAGTCGAGGATCGGCTCGCCGAGGAAGCCCTCGACGATGATCTGCTCGCCGTCATTCGCGAGCTTGCCGCGGTACTTGCCCGCGACGAGGATTCCGTCGCTTCCGTAGCGCTCGGCGAAGGCGTCCTCGTTCTCGACGATGACCACTCGCTCTCCCGGCTCGAGCGTGCGCACCTCGGAGGCGACGAACTCGAACTCGATGCCGCCGCGGACTCGGATCTCGTCGAGACGGATCGGTGTGTCGCCGACGTTTTGAAACTCGACGAACTCGAACTCGTCACGACCGAAGCGACTCCCCTTCGTCGGGGCTGGCGGGTGGTAGTGGAGCTCGGTGATGCGCAGGGGAATGTCCGTGTCGACGATGAAGGTCGCTTCCTGGAGCGCGCTCCAGCTCCCCTCCTCGAAGGTGCGACAACGAATCTGCGTGCTCGACGAGATCTCGATGCCCGCGCCGGCCGGATCGACGCCGGAGAGCTCGGGCTGCATCAGGAAATCGGCGTCGCCGACTCGACGGTTGAGAGCGTGGATCGCGAGAACGTTGCGGCCGGGTCGCAGGATCTCCTCGAGGGGCGGCAGCGGGAACTCCTCGAAGACCCGTGCCTGGCTGTCGGCGTGGCTGCCCGTCGCCGTCGAGTTCCACGCAAGGTCCTCGGGAGCGCGGCTCTCGGCGATGCGCTCGCCATTGAGGTAGACGATGAAGCCGTCGTCGAATCGCATACGCAGAAGTGGAAACTGCACCGCGTTCGGATCCTCGACCTCGAACTCGTAACGCGCGTAGACCGACGGATTGACCTCGTGCATCTGCGCCGTGATGTCCGTCGCGATGATCTCCTCGTACCCTGATCCCGTCTCGTAGCCGATCGGTGACGCGCCGACCATCCAGCCGACATCGTCGAAGTCCGGAGAGATCCAATCGAGGCCGAGGCTGTCGTCCGCCGGGACGTGATAGCGAACCTGCTCGTCTCCCGCGAGAAGGAGGAGGGACTCACCGGGATCCGCCTCGATCGCGAGTGGAGAAATCTCCCCGCCGGGCAGGCGCGGATCGACTCCGATCGTCGTGTAGAGCACGGAGCCGCGCGACGATCGCGGGAAGGCCCGGTAGCCCGACTCGACGATGCCGCCGTGTTGTGCGAACTCGGGCGCGT
Source organism: uncultured Planctomycetia bacterium (assembly GCA_964478085.1). GTDB lineage: Bacteria > Planctomycetota > UBA8108 > UBA8108 > UBA8108 > CAYMLL01. The sequence goes on along the minus strand of CAYZGY010000017.1, from coordinate 12,739 downwards.
CGAGACGCGGGTACAGTCCCGCGGCCCTGAGCTGATCGATGACGATTTGCGTTCGCTGAGGCAGGTACGACCGGAGCAGCCAATTGCGCTCGGTCGACCACTCGCGCTTCGTCAGTGGCGGATGGTGGTGCTGATCGCCCCAACGCGCCGACTCGGCCACGATGGCGCCGGCGACGCGCTCGGTTAGCTCGTCGTACCGGGGGATGAGCTTCTCAGGCGTCAGGGGCCCACTATTGAAGAGAAGACGCTGTGCGCGATCTCCGAAGACCAGCCGATACTCGGGATTGGTGCGGAGCGCCGTGTGCGCGAGACCCGCCGACGAGAAGTTATTCTGAAGAGCGTTCTTGTTGAGCGGAGAACGATTCCGATTGTTCCCCATCGTGTTCTCGTAGTCCCAGCAGTAGAACTTGAAGCCCGTGCTGTCGGACGTGTTCTCGCGCGCGGCCCACCAGTTCTTCCACGGCCAATCCCAGTTGCCGCCCCAGACGTTGACGATGAGGTAGTCGATGTAGTTCTCGACGTCGAGGAAGTCGGGAAGGTCCGGATTCGGCGAGCCGTCCGGGTTGCGTCCCTGGAGCTCCATGAACGGCGCGAGCGCGGAGCGCGCGGCGTTCGCCTTGTTGACCATCAGGTTCCAAGCGACCGTCGTTCCGTTCGTCGGCGCGAGGTCGTGGACCGAGTCCCAGTCGTCCTTGTCACCACCCCAGTGCTCGGCAGAAAACGAGTGATCGGGCCGCTCGGACGGGTTGTAGAGACCCCAGTAGAGTCCGTTCAGGTAGAGGTGGACGAACCTTCCACGCGAGCTGTGCTGCCCCGCTGCGCGCAGGAGATCTCGACCGAACTGATCGCGCGTGTACTGCTCGGTCAGTCGCGCGGCGTTCCACGAGTAACCGTCGTTGGCACCTGCGCGAAGCGTGATCGTGTCGAAACGCTGGACGTCGTCCTCGCCGAAGATCGACGACTCGAGCTTCCCCGGTCCGTAGATCCGCTTGAAGATGAGACGCAAGGAGTGCTTCGGCGTCGCGCCGGGCGAGCGGAAGTAGCCACCCTGGATGCGGATTCCGCAAGTCGCCTGAAACTCCTCCTCCCCGTTCGGATCGAAGTACTCGACCGAGCAGCTCCGCTCCCAAGCCGCTCCGCGGCTGCCGGAGTGCGTGTAGATTCCCTGCGGTCCGAGGAGATGCGCGACGTCCATGACGATCGACATCGTCGGCAGCGAAAGCAGGTCGTCTCGGATCGTCTCGGCGTAGATTCCCCCGAAGCGATCGTTCGGCCCGATGACGTCGCGATCCATGTCGTAATCGGCGGGTGTGGCTCCCCACGTCGGAGGGAATCCGTTTCCCCTCACGTCACGAGCGTTCTGGGAGATGATCTCGTCGAGGAAGATGTACGTCTGCGTGTCGACGTTCGAGGGTCGGAAGCCTTCGAGAACAGCGATAGCGCGAAGCGTCGAGGTTCGCTCGATGCGGATCGGCCCCTCGTAGAGTAGGCCCGCGTCGGCGCTCGGCTCGCTGCCGTCGAGCGTGTAACGAATCTGCGCGCCCTTCGTCAGCGTCGTGATTTCGACGTCGAATGGCTCCTCGTAGAAGCCGCGATCCATCGAAAACGTCGTGTCGCGAACGAGCAGCGGCACGGGGCCGTTCGAGCCGGTGTTCTCGGCGAGTGGCGACGGCGTCAAGTGGTACGAGAAGGGCCCCGTTCCATCCGGCGAGCGAGCGTAGGATTGATCGGCGACCTGCTCCGGCAGGGTGACCTCGTCGACGACCTCGCCCTCCGGGCTCGTCAGGAAGATCGTCTCACCGGCGCTCGCGATCTCGAAATCGGTGTGGTACGCAGGCGGCACGCTGCCTAGCTCACACGAGAAGATGAGGTCGTTGCTCGTCTCCCGAAGGTTGAGCGCGATGATCGCGAGCACGTTCGTTCCATCACGGAGCTTGTCGACATGCTCGGTGAGATCGAAGCGTCCCGTGCGCGAGGCCGTGTGCGATCGCGCGGCGAGACCGGTGAAATCCGGCGGCGTCTCAGCGTCGACGTTTCCGTCGAGGACACGCTCGCCGTTGAGAAAGAGGATGAATCCGTCGTCGTAGGCGACCTCGAGAATCAGGTTTGTCGGCTGTCCCGTGATCGTGAACTCCCGTCGCATCAGGATTCCCGTGTGTCCGGCAGGAATCGCCGTGCCGAAGGACCCGCTGCGAGCGAACCCGAATCGGGGCAAACCCGACTGCCAGCCCGAGTCGTCGAAGGACTCCGAGAACCAGTCGGCGGGCGGTGGCTCATCGATGGGTGTTCCGCTCGTGAACTTCCAAGTGTCCTCGAGCGAGATGAAATCGGGCGTGAAGATGAGTGGCGAATCGCGCTCGACGATGCGCGCGGGATCCGACGTCGTCCGGTCCTTGCCCGAGCACCACACGAGCAGTCGCCCACCCGGCGGAACGACCACCGAGGGCATGGCCCAACGACGAGGCTCCGTCGCTCGATCCGTCAGCGCGAAGCCCTCGAGATCGACGGGCGTGTCCCCCGTGTTGAGAAGCTCGACCCAGTCCGAGCTGTCCCCATCATCATCGACGTTTGTGAGCTGATTGCTCGCGAGGACCTCGTTGATCACGATTTCGGCGTGAGCCGAGCGAAATCCGGCCACGAGGACGAAACAAAGCACGAAGAGAGCGAGACGAGATCGCGAATCCATCGACGATATTCCTCAGTTCTGGCGAGGCGAAGACCTGAACCCTACAGCTCCAGGTTCCTCTCTAGCCGGAGGCCCGTCAACTGGTAATCACCGATCGCTCCATCGCGTAAGTTTGCGAAATGAGGGTCCGATCCTTCAGAATCACGGAACGCCCTCGAAGCAAAGGCCTCCTCACATGATCGCCGCCCTCGACGCCCAGTACGATGACGACACCGCAGCCGTCGCTTGCGTGAACTTCGGCGATCGGCGTGACGCGGTCCCGTCGACCGAGGCGACGCGCATCGTTCAGAATGTCGCACCCTACGTTCCGGTAGGATTTCGGCGCCGAGAGCTCCCGTGTATCCGCGCGGCGCTCGACGAGCTCGACCGACAGCCCGACGTCATCGTCGTGGACGGGTACGTCGACCTCGACGCTGAGGGGAAGAAGGGGCTCGGGGCCCACCTTCACGAAAGCTATGACGGCAAGGCGGCCGTCGTCGGCGTCGCGAAGACCGAGTTTCGCGACATCGATCAATGCGAGCAGGTCCTTCTTGGCCAGAGCGCCAAGCCGCTCTTCGTGGCGAGCGAGGGAATCTCCCCACGAGACGCCGCGCGAGCGATCGAGTCGATGCACGGTGACCATCGAACTCCCACGCTCCTGAAGCGCGTCGATCGACCGTGCCGAGAGACACTCGAGGATTGGCAGCGGCAAAACTCTGCGACGCGGGCGGGCGATTCGTGAGTCGGCGCGCCTCGATACGTCTCGTGCTCGCGGCGCTGGCGGCGCCGACCCTCGCCGGACTCGCGGCTTGCGATTCGGACGACGCCGAGCGCGAGTTTCCCTCACGGCCTGTCCGCGTCATCGTGCCCTTCGCTCCGGGAGGCAGCTCCGATACGCTCGCGCGCGTCTTCAAGAAAGCGATCGACGACGAGGAGCTGCCAGGGGCCCCCCTCGTCATCGTCAACGTCGGGGGGGCCGGAGGAACGATCGGCAGTCGTCGTGTGATGAACGCGACGCCGGATGGCCACACGATCCTGTTTCTCCACCAAGCGATCCTCACTGCGAAACACTCCGGCAAGGCGCTCTACGGCCCCGAAGCCTTCGAGCCGATCGCCGCCACGGGCGAGAGCCGCATGGTGGTAGCGACCTCGATGACGAGCGAGATTCGGGACCTCCCGGACGCACTCGAGCGATCGCGACGGAAGCCCGAGTCGCTCGCCTTCGGAGCCAATCTCGGCGCACCGAGCCACTTCGTCGCGCGGCAGCTCGAAGCGAGCGCCGAGGGGGCTGCCTTTCGCTATGTGCAGACGGGCGGTGGCGCCAAACGCTTCGCGGCGCTTCAAGGCGGGCATATCGACCTGACGGCGTTCTCCGTCGACGAGCTCATCCGTTTTCGTGCGGCGGGAGTTCGCGCGATCGCGCTATTGAGCGCCGAGCGCGACCCTGATCTGCCCGACGTGCCGACCGCACGCGAGCAGAACGTCGACGTCATCAGCTCGAATCTCAATTTCTGGTGGGCGCCGAAAGGGACGTCTCCGGATCGCGTCGCGATACTCGCCGCGGTTCTTCGACGCGCGCTCGAATGTGAATACGTGCAATCGAAGCTCGAAGAGTCCCACTGCGAGCCCGTTTGGCTCGACGGTGAGGAGCTCACCACGCGGCTCGATCGACTCGAGGCGGACTTCGCGAGCGTGCCTTCCGGAGCGGCCTCGGATCTCCCCGACCTGCCGAGCGCGCTCGCGATCGTGACGGCGGCGCTGCTCGTCCTGGTCCTCGGCCAAACGGTACATCGACGGGCGAGGAGCAAAGCACATTCGCGGAAGGAACGCCTCTTCGGACCGACGCTCAACTTCGTCGGACTCGTGATCGCGTACCTCGTCGTCCTGGCTGCCTTCGAGATCCCGTTCGCCGTGCCGACCGCGATCTTTGTGTTCGGCTGCGTCGCGCTCCTTCGCGGCCTGCACCGAGATCGAGTCGCGCCCATCGTCGTCCCGATCCTGTTCGCCATCGTGATCCAGCTGCTCTTCGAGACGCTGCTGTCCATCGAGCTGCCGTAACGACTCGAGATTCGCAAACCCGTGCTCGACAGCTTCCTCCAATTCGCCAGCCCGTCCGCGCTCGTCTGGCTCGTCCTCGGGACGACGCTCGGCGTCGTCGTCGGTGCGGTGCCGGGACTGACCGGAGCGATGCTGATCACGCTGACGGTGCCGTTGACGTTCTCGCTCGAGTACCGTAACGCTCTGATCCTGCTCGTCTCGATGTACACGGGCTCCGTGGCAGGGGGACTCATCTCCGCCACGCTCTTACGAATGCCTGGCACTCCGGCGTCGGTCATCACGACACTCGACGGCTACCCGCTCGCGAAGAAGGGCCGACCCGGCCGGGCGCTCGGTCTCGGCATCGGCGCCTCGTTCCTCGGTGGCGTGATCTCGTGGATCTTTCTGATCGCGCTCTCGGGTCCGATCGCGACATGGTCGACGAAGCTCGGGCCCTTCGAGCTGTTCTCGCTCGTGATGATCGCGCTCGTTCTGATCGCATCCGTGTCCTCGGGCTCACTCACCAAGGGGCTCTTCTCGGGCGCCCTCGGAATGCTCGCGACCGTGCCGGGTACGTCTCCGGCGACCGGCGAGCTTCGTTGGACCTTCGGTGTCGCCGAGCTCGCGAACGGCTTCGCGCTCCTGCCCGTCCTCATCGGGCTCTTCGCGGTCAGCCAGCTCTTCATCGACGTCTTCCGCATGACGGCGACGCGCGGAGAGAGCTCGGACGAGCCCGAAGTCGACCGTATCGGGCGTAAGGGTGTGCTCGTCGGGCCGCGCGACTGGATGAGACACATCGGCAATGTCTTGCGCTCGTCGCTCCTCGGGACGGGCGTCGGAATCCTCCCCGGCGTCGGCGCGAACGTCGGCTCGGTCGTCGCCTACTCGACCGCGCGCGCCGTCTCGAAAACGCCCGAGGAGTTCGGCGAGGGATCGGAAGAGGGCATCGTCGCTTCGGAGACGGCCAACAGCGCGACAGTCGGCGGTGCGCTGATCCCGCTGGTCGCGCTCGGCATTCCCGGGAGCGTCATCGATGCGATTCTCCTGGGCGCGCTCGTTCTTCACGGACTCCAGCCCGGCCCGCTGCTCTTCGCCGAGAGCCCCGACGCCGTCTACACGATCACGACGACGTTTCTGCTCTCGAACGTCGTGATGCTCGTCATTCTGCTCACGGGAGTGCACCACGTCGCTCGTTGGATGTCTCTGCCGCGCGCGTATCTCATTCCGACGATCTTCGTGCTCTGCGTCGTCGGCTCCTTCGCGCTCTCGAATCGCTTCTTCGACGTCTGGACGATGCTCGGGTTCGCCGCCCTCGGCATCGTGCTGCGCGCGACCGCGGTGCCGCTCGCTCCGTTCGTCATCGGGTTCGTGCTCGCGCCCGTCGCCGAGGAGAACTTCTCGGCCGCGCTGCAGATCTCGGGAGGCGATTACGCACCGTTCTTGACGCGCCCCCTCTCGCTCGTGTTTCTTCTGATCTCCGCGACGTGTGTCGTGCTGACGCTCCGTCGCCGACGACGAACTTCCAGCTCCGCCTGAATCGATGCCAGATCCGAATGCCTGATCACCGGCCGAACATCCTCTGGTACTGCACCGACCAACAGCGCTTCGACACGATCGGCGCGCTCGGGAACCCGCACGTGCGCACGCCGAACATCGATCGACTCGTCGAGGAGGGCGTCGCGTTCACGCACGCGTACTGCCAGAGCCCGATCTGCACACCGAGCCGTTCGAGCTTCCTCACGGGCATGTACCCGAGCCGCGTTCACAACACGCGAAACGGCAACGAGTCCTTCCCCGACTTTCCACCGCTCGTGACGAAGCTCGTCGCGGACGGCGGCTACGACTGCGGACTCGTCGGCAAGTTCCACCTCCAGAGTGCGGGGCGACGCACCGAACCTCGCATCGACGACGGATACGACTACTGGAAGTTCAGTCACGCGCCGCGTGACGACTGGGAGGAAGGGCACGACTACGCCGAGTGGGTCTGCTCTCGCGGCGGCGACCTCGACGCGCTGCGCGAGAGCGAAGACAGCGTCCCGCGCGAGCTCCACCAGACGACCTGGGCGAGCGAGATGTCGATCGACTTCGTCACACAGAAACGCGACGCCCCCTGGCTTCTGAGTGTCAACATCTACGATCCACATCCCCCGTTCATTCCGCCGCGCGAGTATCGTGATCACTTCGACGCGGAGACGCTGCCCGGCCCGCACTTCCGCGAGAGCGACCTCGACCAGCAGGCGAAGCTCGCGGGCATCGACTTCCAAGGCGGCGCGAAGACGCCCGAGGAGCGCGACGCGAAGAGCATCCAGGCGGCTTACTACGCGATGATCGAGCTCATCGACGACGAGTTCGCACGACTCCGCGATGCGCTCGAAGAGAGCGGGCAGCTCGAGAACACCGTCATCATCTTCACGAGTGATCACGGCGAGACGCTCGGCGATCACGGCCTCCTGCAGAAGGGCTGTCGCTTCTACGAAGGGCTCGTCCGAGTTCCCCTCATCTTTCGCTGCCCCGAACGTTTCCAGAGCGGGCTCCCATCCGACGCGCTCGTCGAGCTCATCGACAAGACCGCGACGATTCTCGACCTCGCCGGCGTCGAGATCCCCGAGTGGGTCCAGGGCCGCTCGCTCTCACCGATCCTCCGAGGCGAGGCCGATCCGCACACGCTTCGTGACTTCGTTCGCTCGGAGTATTTCGACGCGCTCAGCCCCCACTTCACAGGCGGCGACGGAAGCTTTGCGACGATGTACCGTAATCGCCGCTACAAGCTCGTCGTGTACCACGGTCACGGACTCGGCGAGCTCTACGACCTCGAAGAAGATCCCCACGAGTTCGAAAACCTCTGGGACAGCGAATCCCACAGGCATCTGCGCGCCGAGCTCCTCTACGCGAGCTTCGACGCGCATGTCCTGACGACGACGGATGTTGGCTCCGTCCGAATCGCTCCGATGTAGTCGGCGAGGCTGAAATTCGGCCGAACACCGAGCGATCCTCGGGAAATCGTCGGGCATTGTCCGGGCGATGGTCCGAACTCTGCGTTGCAAGTGCGGTCCGGGCGCAGGTAGTATCGTCGAATCGGCCGACCGACGAGCGGCCTCGCGCGAGAGTCAATCCCTACGATGCCCACACTTGTCAGCCGACGATTCGTCCTCGGAGCACTCGTGTGTTCGCTGTTTTCGCGGACGCATGCCGACGAGATCGACTTCAATCGGGACATTCGCCCGATCCTGTCAAATCACTGCTTTCAGTGTCACGGCCCCGATGCGAAGAAGCGCAAGGCGGGCCTGCGTCTCGACACCTCCGAAGGAGCGCGGGAAGACCTCGACGGCTCGATCGCCGTCGTGCCCGGAAAGCCCGCCGAGAGCGAGCTGCTCGCGCGCGTCCGTGCCGAGGACCCGGACGACCGCATGCCGCCCTCGGACAAAGGCGACCCGCTCTCCGCACGCGACATCGCGCTGCTCGAGCGTTGGATCGCATCGGGTGCCGAGTACGCGCCGCACTGGTCGTACACGACACCGAAGCGCCCCGCCCTACCGAAGGTCACGCAGAAAGACTGGCCGCGTGGAGAGGTCGATCACTTTCTCCTCGCGCGTCTCGAGCGCGAGAAGCTCTCTCCGAGTCCCGAGGCGGATCGCGAGACCCTCGCCCGCCGTGCCGCACTCGACTTGACGGGTCTTCCACCGAGCCCCGAAGAGGTCGCTGCGTTCCTCGCGGACAAGTCGACGAACACGTTCGAACGCTACGTCGATCGACTGCTCGCGAAGAGCTCCTTCGGCGAGCACTGGGCGCGCATGTGGCTCGACCTCGCGCGCTACGCGGACTCGGCCGGCTACGCCGACGATCCGCCGCGCACGATCTGGGGCTATCGCGACTACGTCATTCGCTCGTTCAACGAGAACAAGCCCTTCGACGAGTTCACCGTCGAGCAGATCGCGGGAGACCTCCTCGTATCCCCGTCAAACGAGCAGCTCGTCGCGACTGCGTTTCACCGCAACACGCTGACGAATAACGAGGGCGGAACGAACGACGAAGAGTTCCGCAACGTCGCCGTCGTCGACCGCGTCAACACGACGCTCGAAGTCTGGATGGCGACGACGATGGCCTGCGCGCAGTGCCACACGCACAAGTACGACCCGATTACCCAGGAGGAGTACTTCCGCTTCTTCGCTATCTTCAACAACACTGAGGACGCCGATCGGCGCAACGAGAGCCCGACGACTCCGGTGTACACGAAACAGCAGCGCGAGGACGAAGCGAAGTGGAAGCAGGAGATCGCCACGTTCAAGAAGACGCTCTCGACGCCGACGCCCGCCCTCCTCGAGAGCCAGAAGCGCTGGGAGGAGAAGCTCTCCGAGCCGGCGACGTTCGACGTGATCGCCCCGACTGCGGCGAAGCTCGAGTCGGGGCGCGAAGCCAAGACGCTCGACGACTCTTCCGTCCTCGTCGCGGGCACGGCCAAGACGGACGTCTACGAGATCTCGTTCGAGCAAGAGGAGAAGGCTCGCTCGATCAGCGCCCTGCAGCTCGAAGTCCTGCCCGACGACTCCCTCCCCTCGAAGGGACCGGGCCAATCCGGCGGCAACTTCGTGCTCTCGCGCGTCCGCGCGACGATCACTCCGCCCGGCGACGCGCGACTGCGCGGACGGTTCGTGCGGGTCGACCTTCCCGGGAACGACAAGATGCTCTCGCTCGCCGAGGTCGAGGCCTTCTCGGGCGCGGACAACGTCGCTCGCGGCAAGAACGCGACGCAGAGCAGCACGGGCTTCGGCGGGCCGGCGAACCTCGCGGTCGACGGAAACACGAACGGTGACTACAACGTCGCGAAGTCGACGACGCACACCTTGAGCTCCCCGAATCCCTGGTGGGAAGTCGACCTCGGCGAAGAGACCGCGATCGATCGCGTCGTCCTTTGGAATCGCACCGACAACAATCTCCAGAGCCGTCTCGCGGGCTACCGCCTCAGCGTTCTCGACAAGGACCGCAAGCCGGTCTTCGAGAAGACCGATCCGGGCTTTCCGAAGCGCGAGGTCGCGCACGCTCTCAGCGGCACGCGTGGCATCCCGTTCGCGGTCGCGCTCGCCGATCACGAGCAGAAAGACTTCGCGGCGTCGAACGTCATCGACCCGGGCGGCGACAAGAACCGCGGCTGGGCCGTCGGTGGCGGGATCGGCAAGAAGCACACACTGACGCTGATTCCGAAGGCGGCCGTCGAGCTCGGGCCGGGCGCGAAGCTGACGCTCCGTCTCGAGCAGCAGTCGAAGCACGAGAACCACACGATCGGACGGCTCCGGGTGCTCACCTCGAGCTCGAGCAACGCGCTCGACTTCGCGCGCCTTCCCGAGAAGATTCGGGGTCTCGTCCAGATCGCCGCGAAGGATCGAAACGACGCGCAGCGCGCCGAGCTCACAAATCACTTCCTCGCGAACGTCGCGAGCGAACTGGACGGAACGCGCAAGCAGCTCGCCGAGGTCGAGATGAAGCTCTCGTCGCTGAAGCCGGCGACGACCGTGCCGATCTTCCGCGAGCTCGCGAAGAACCGTCGCCGCAAGACGCACATCCAGCTCCGCGGCAACTTCCTCGACAAAGGCAAGGAGGTCACGGCCGGTCTTCCCGCTGTGTTCACGCGGAACAAAGCCGAGAACGACGATGAGTTTCCGAGTCGTCTCGACGTCGCTCGCTGGCTCGTCGACGAGAACAACCCCCTGACGGCGCGCGTCATCGCGAACCGTTTCTGGGAGAAGATTTTCGGCATCGGAATCGTTCGCACGAGCGAGGAGTTCGGCTCGCAGGGAGAGCTGCCGAGCCACCCCGCGCTGCTCGACTGGCTCGCGACCGAGCTCGTCCGCAGCGACTGGAACGTCAAAAAGTTCCTCAAGATCCTCGTGACAAGCGCCGCGTATCGTCAATCGTCGAAGGTGACGCCGGAGCTTTTCGCGCGCGATCCGCAGAACCGCCTCCTCGCACGCGGACCACGCTTCCGACTCTCGGCTGAGATGGTACGCGACCAGGCGCTCTTCGTCGGCGGACTCCTGAGCCCGAAGCTCTACGGCCCCTCGGTCAATCCTCCGCAGCCGAAGCTCGGCGTCAGCGCGGCGTTCGGATCCGGCATCGACTGGAAGACGAGCGGCGGCGAGGATCGATACCGGCGCGGACTCTACACGCGCTGGCGACGCTCGAACCCCTACCCATCGATGGCGGCCTTCGACGCCCCCAATCGCGAGGTCTGCACCGTTCGGCGCGACCGAACCAACACGCCGATCCAGGCCCTCGTGACACTCAACGACGAGGTCTACATCGAGGCCGCACAAGCGTTGTCTCGACGTATCGAGACGCACGAAGGCGACACGGCCGCGAAGATCCGCTACGCGTATCGCCTCGGTCTCGCCCGCGACCCGACGCAGCCCGAGATCGATCGACTTGCCAAGCTGTTCGACCTCGCGCACGATAAGTTCTCGAAGGAGCCGGCTCTCGCGATGGACATGGCGACGAAGCCGCTCGGCAAGGCCCCCGAAGGCGCCGACGTCGCTCGACTGGCCGCGTGGACGGTCGTCGGCAACGTGCTCCTCAATCTCGACGAGATGCTGATGAAGAGATAGAGATCCCGATGATGCATCCGAAGCTACAAGCCCTGCAGAACCTCACGCGTCGACAGTTCCTCAAGAGCTCGCAGCAGCTGAGCATCGGCTCGATCGCTCTGGCGTCGATGCTCGCGAGCGAGTCGGGAGTGACGCTGGCCGACGACGCCGTGTCTCGGTCCGACGACCCGCTGTCGCCGCGAACCTCGCACTTTCGCCCGCGCGCGAAGCGGGTGATCTACCTGCACCTCACGGGCTCCCCGCCGCACCTCGATCTCTACGACTACAAGCCCGAGCTCGTACGTCTCAACGGCAAGAGCTGCCCGAAGGAGTACCTCGAAGGAAAGCGCTTCGCGTTCACGTCGGGGACGCCGAAGCTCCTCGGCACGCCGCGCAAGTTCGCTCGCTACGGAGAAGGTGGCGTCTGGCTCTCGGACGCTCTGCCCAATCTTCAGAAGGTCGCGGACGACATCTGCGTCATCCGCTCGATGACGACCGACCAGTTCAACCACGCGCCCGCGGAGCTTCTCCTCTACACGGGTTCGCCGCGTTCCGGGCGTCCGTCGCTCGGCTCTTGGGTGACGTACGGACTCGGATCGGAGAACGAGGATCTGCCCGGCTTCGTCGTGCTGATCTCGAGCGGTGTTCAGCCCAACGGCGGCAAGAACTCGTTCGGCAGCGGCTTCCTGCCGTCCGTCTTCCAAGGAGTCCAGTGTCGCTCGAAGGGCGACCCGATCCTCTACGTCTCCGATCCTCCCGGCATGACTCGCGAGATGCGCCGACTGAGCCTCGACGCGCTCCGCGACCTCAATCAGATCCAGGCGGACACGCTCGGCCACCCAGAGACGAACACGCGCATCTCGCAGTACGAGCTCGCGTACCGCATGCAGATGGTCGTGCCCGAGGTCATGGACATCTCGAAGGAGCCGAAGAACCTTCTCGAAGACTACGGCGCGACGCCGGGCGGATCGGGATTCGCGAACAACTGCCTGCTCGCCCGTCGACTCGTCGAGGCGGGCGTGCGGTACGTCCAGCTCTTCGACTGGGGATGGGACTTCCACGGCACGAATCCGCGCGAGGACATCCGCGACGGCCTGACGAAGAAGTGTGCGACGATGGACAAGCCGATCGCCGCGCTGATTCGCGATCTGCGCGCGCGCGGCCTGCTCGAGGACACTCTCATCGTCTGCGGCGGCGAGTTCGGCCGCACGCCGTTCCGCGAAGGGCGCACGGCACGCGGCAAGGTCCTCGGTCGAGATCACTTCCCCGATTGCTACTCGATGTTCCTCGCGGGCGGTGGCATCCGCGGTGGTACGATGCACGGCGAGTCGGACGAGCTCGGCTTCCAGGTCGCGAGCGACAAGGTTCACATCCACGATCTCCAGGCGACGATCTTGCACTTGCTCGGCTTCGATCACGAGCGACTGACCTTCCGCTTCCAGGGTCGCGATTACCGACTCAC
>CAYZGY010000016.1:17366-25088 GCA_964478085.1 uncultured Planctomycetia bacterium | reverse complement strand
CGCGCCCGGCGCGCCCCCGCTTCCATGCGGCTCGTGCCGTCGTTACTTCTTGGGATTGAGAAGCTGCGAGAGCTCCTTGATCCGCTGCTCCTTGATCTTCTTGATGTCGGAGCCGTAGATCTCCTGATCGCTGCCTTCCTCGGCCGCTTCGCCGGCGGGAGCTGCGGCAGCACGCACTTCCGGCACGGCAGCTTCGGGCTTGTCCGGGAACTCCTTCGGACGCTGGAGCGGCGCTTCGATCTCGCCGCGCGGGGCGAGCTCGATCTTACCTTCGAGGATCTCCTGGACGACGATGTCCCAGGGATCTGCATCCTCGTCGTGACCGAGCTCGACGAGCGGTGCGGCGCCACGGTTGAGCTCGACCATGCGCTTCTGCATCAGCGCCGTCAGCTTGAATTTGCCGCCGACCTTCTCGACGAGAGCTTCTTCGGTATCGATGTTCTGCATCTGACCTCCACGGAGAACAGTGAAAGAATCGCAGCAGCCCCTCTCCTGGGCAAAACGCGACGCTTTGAGCTGGTGATTCGTTTGTCTTCTCTAAGGACTCAGTGGCTCGCGAGGAGCAGCTCTTCGAGCTCTACGACGGCCGCGTCGAACTGGTCGTTCACGACGACGTGATCGTAGAGATCCTGCTCCTCGAGTTCCTTCCTGGCAACTTCGAGGCGGCCACGGATGACCTCCTCGGAGTCTGTCGATCTGCTTCTCAGTCTCTTTTCGAGCTCCTCGAAGCTCGGCGGCGCGATGAACACGGTCGTGAGCTCCGGGATTCCGCTCTCGCGGATCGCCTGGGCGCCCTGTACGTCGATGTTCAGAAGCACGCTCTGTCCGGCCTCGATGCCAGCTTCGACTTGATCGCGAGGCGATCCGTAGTATTTGCCGTAGACGTTCGCGTATTCGAGAAAGCGTCCTTGGTCGATTCCTGCTTCGAATTCCTCTCGATCGAGAAAAATGTAATCTTCGCCGTTCGTCTCGCCGTCTCGTGGGGGGCGCGTCGTGCAGGTGATCACCCGGACGAATTCCTCGCGTTCGAGAAGCTTCTCGCAGAGAGAAGTCTTCCCGACTCCCGAGGGGCCGGAGATCACGATCAAGCGACCTTCGCGCGGCAACGCTTCCTCACTCGATGTTGAGAACTTGTTCCTTCAGCCGATCCACTTCGGCTTTGATCTCGACGACGTGACGGCTGAGCGCGTTGTTCGCTACCTTCGCGCCCATGGTGTTCGATTCCCGCAGCATCTCCTGGACGATGAACTCGAGCTTGCGACCGACGGGCGCGTCACTTTCGAGCGACTCGTCGAACTGATCGAGGTGGCTGCCGAGCCGCGCGACTTCTTCCGAGACATCGGCGCGTTCCGCGAGGATCGCGGCTTCCTTGACGATGTCTTCGGGCGCGAGGATCGACTCCTGCTCGCCGAGGAGCTTGCGGACCTTTTCTTCCAGTTTCTTGTAGTGCTCCTGAAGCGCGGCGGGGGACTCGGCCTTCACACTTTCGAGGTGCTCGATCAGTCCCTGGCGCCTCTCCTTCAGGTCTGCTGTCAGGTTTCTTCCTTCGGTCTCTCGCATCTGGACGACGGCGTCGAGCGTCTGGCTCATGGCGTCGCGGGCGGCGGGCTCGACGAGCTCGCGACCGAGGCGGAGCGCCTCCTCGCCTGTGACGGCGCCGGGCAGAAGCAAGAGCTCCTGAACGCGGATGTCCGTGTTCGTCGTGAATCCTTGTGCGCCGAACTCCTCACTCAGAGCTCGGATCGAATCGGCGTACTTGCGAACGACCTCGTGATCTACGTCGTAGAGATCCGCGGGTCGTGTCGGCTGGAATCGAACCGTGTAGAACACCGAGCCGCGCGTCAACCTCGAGCGAATCATCTCCTCGAGGTCGTTCTGGAGGTAGATGATCTCGTCCGGGATCTTGGCGTTGAGCTTCAGGAAACGGTTGTTGAAGGTACGCGCGTCGATCGAGAGGGCGAAATCCTCCGTCTCGACGGTCGCATCTCCGTATCCCGTCATGCTACGCAGCATCGCCGGTCCTCGATCCTTCCCCCTCCGCGAACGTTTTCGATCGATCAGTTTCCGGTCGGCTGCGCGCCGCCAGTCGGAGCTGCGCCGCCAGTCGGAGCTGCGCCGCCAGTCGGAGCCGCGTTACCCGTGGGAGCCGCGTTACCCGTGGGAGCCGCGTTACCCGTGGGAGCCGCGTCACCGGTCGGTGCCGCATCACCCGTGGGAGCCGCGCCACCGGCGTTCTTCTCCGCCGACTCGTCGGTCGTCTTCTTGGCGTCTTCCTCGGCCTTCCTGGCGTCTTCCTCGGCTTTCTTCTCAGCCTCGGCCTTCTGCTGCTCTTCGAGGGCCTTCTCCGCGCGCTCCTTCTCGTCCGCCTGGATCGCGCCTTCGACGTCGGTGTTCTTACCCTCGCCGCCGGCCTTGAACTTGTCGACGCTGCGGGCCTCAATGGCGCCCCAGCCGATGACGAAGACGGAGAGGATGACCGCGACGATCGCGGTGAAGCGAGTGATCTCTTTTTGACCTCGAGCACCGAGGAGCGAGTCGCCGCCACCGGCGCCTCCGAACGCACCGCCGAGACCGCCTTCCTTCGCGTCCTGCATCAGGATCACGACGATGAGGACGACCGAGAGCAGGAAGACCAAGAGGCCAGCCAGGACCCACATCAGGGTTCCGAAGAATGCCAGGGCCGGTGTCAGTTCAACAAGCATTTCGCCTCCACAGTGGATCGGATCGAATTATCTGAGCTTACTCTTTCGTCGTCCGTTCCGCGTCGATCCCTGAGCATTCCGGCTCACTTCGGTCGAGGGAGCGAACTCGGCCGTTATCGGCCGTTCCATTCAGAGGATACGTCGTGAATCAGGATTCTACCGCCGATCAGGCTCCCGCGCAGATTCCCGCGAAGGAATCGGCCTTGAGACTGGCGCCACCGACGAGCGCGCCGTCGATGTCCGCCTGACCCAGCAGGTCCTCAGCGTTCTCCGGCTTGACACTGCCGCCGTAGAGAATACGTGTCGCGTCGGCCTGCTCCTCGGAGCCACCGCGCGCCGTGAACGCCGTGCGCAAGGCACCGCGCGTGAACTCGTGAACTTCCTGTGCCTGATCGGGAGTCGCCGTCAGGCCGGTCCCGATCGCCCAGACGGGCTCGTAAGCGATGACGACCTGCGCGAGCTGCGCCGCCGTCTCGAGCCCGGCGATACCTGTCTGCAGGTGACGGCCGACGACCTCCATCGTCTGATCCGCGTTGCGCTCATCGATCGTCTCGCCGACACAGAGGATCGGCGTGATCCCGGCGGCGACCGCGGCCGCGACCTTGCGACCGACAAATTCATCGTCTTCGCCGAAGACGTGCCTGCGCTCGGAATGCCCGAGGATGACGCTGTTGCCGCCGCAGGCTCGGATCATCGCGGCGGTGATCTCACCCGTGAACGCGCCCTTGTCCTGGTCGTGCATGTTCTGCGCGCCGACGAGGTACCTCGACGCGACAGGCGAGGCCGCGACGACCTCGGCGACCGCTGCGAGCGACGTCGCCGGCGGAAACAGTCCCACTTCGTAACCATCGGCCGAACCGAGAGTTTCGACGATCTGGCCTGCGAGATCACGGGACTCGCCGACCGTCGTGTGCATCTTCCAGTTGCCGGCGATCAGAGGGACGCGTTCGGAGGGCATAATGTACTGTCTTCGTCAGTTGGCTGTCTGCGAGGAAGGGGTCACGGATGCGGGGGTCGACCCGGCTCGAACGAGCACCGATCTTGCCGGCGGTCGTGAGTCGTCGATGCCATCACCCGAGCTCCGGCGAACCGGAGCGAAGCCAGATAAAGTAAGACGCGCGAAGTTCCCTGTCAAAAACATTTTAGAGCATCTGAGCCGCGGTATTTCGGCTGTGGGAATCGGCGCCCGGCCAGACTTCGGAAGTGCTTCGGTACCGCTGTCTTGCAAGCCCCGGAACAGTGATCTAAGCTGCCCACATGACCTACCTGGCCCTCGAAACCTCGGATCCGCGCGGCAGCCTCGTCCTCTTCGACGAGGAAAGGGTGCTCGAGGAGGTCGTCTTCCCCGAAGGGCTCGTCCACGCGCGGGAATTTGCCGCGGATCTCGAGCAGCTGCTGAGGCAGCACGATGTCGCGACGCGAGCTCTTCGCGGTGTCGCCGTCAGCGTCGGTCCAGGGTCGTATACCGGTTGCCGGGTGGGAGTTACAGCGGCGAAGAGCCTCGCGTTCGCGCTCCGCATCCCGATGGTCGGCATCTCGTCGCTCGAGGTGCTCGCAGCCGGATCCGGGAGTGCGCGGCTCGTCGGGACGATCCTCGACGGCCGACGCGGCTTCTTTTACGCCGCGCTCTTCCAGCTCTCCTCGGGCCGGCCGATGCGGCTCGTCGACGATCAGGTGGGCACCGTCGCCGAGATGGCCGGGGCCCTCGGACGAGCGGCGGCGGCTCGCGGAGTCCGTGCGATCGAGCTCTTCGGCGACGGCGCCGAGAAGTTCGCCTCGAGCGTCACCGCGCTGGTCGAATCGGGCTCTTCGGAGATCGACGCCGACGTTTGCGCGCTCCAGCTCTCCCGCGGATCGGAAGATCTCGATCTTCCCCGCGCGAGAACGCTCGCGTCGCTCGCCCGGCCCGAGATGGCCTCGGCCGAGTTCGATTTGGCCTCCGTCCACGCGCTTGCGCCGGCGTACCTGCGTCCGTCGGAGCCCGAGATCGTGCTCGCGAAGAAGCTCGCCGCGAAGGGCGGGAGCTCCGCGTCCGGTCGCCAGTCCTGAGGCAGAAGAGATGGCGAAGAAGAGAAAACGGCGGCGACGATACTTCGCGCCTCTCTGGGTGCTCGCCGTCGTCACGTGCGGCATCGGCTGCAACATCTACGTCGCGCTTCGTCAGGACAGCGTCCAAGCGTACGTGCGTGAGGCGCTCGACGAGCTCATCGCGAACCCCTTCGAGATGGACGGAATCGAGCTCAGCATCGATCGCGGTGCCGAGGTCTCGGGCTTTCGGATTCTGACGCGCGACGGATCGCAGGAGATCGTCACGGTCGAGCGCATCCGCGTCGTTCCGCGCGTCGGATCGCTCGTCGGAGGGACGTTCGCGGCGAAGCTCGTCGTCATCGACAATCTCGAGATCCGACTCTCTCGCGACGCGCGCGGACGATTCAACATCCAGGACGTGCTTCGTCCGCAGCCGCCGAGTGACACGGACGATCACGGCGACTTGCCGAACCTCGTCGTGCGGGGTTGCAAAGTCCGGTACGTGGACGAGACGCGCGAGTTCACCGAGGAGATCGACAATCTCGAGTTTTCGCTGACGCGCGATGAAGAGCGCGTCTATTCTTTCGAAGGCGAGCTCGAGCAGGACTTCGCCGACAGCTTGCTCGTCTCGGGTCAGCTCCTTTTCACGGGTGCGCACCCTTCGATCGATCTTTGTGTGCGTGCGTTCAAGGTCGACGTCACCGAGAGCCTGACTCGGCTGCTTCCGCACGAGGTTTCCAAGTCGCTCGAGAGCTTCCAGCTCGGGGGGCAGATCGACATCGAAGGCGACCTCGCGCTCGGCACGCTCGAGGGGGTCGTGCTCAAGGGCGTCGGCGGACGTCTCATTCGCTGTCGTCTCGCGCCGGAAGAGTCACCGTTTCCGATCGAGTCGCTCAGCGGAGATTTCTTCGTCGGGGAACACACGATCAAGTTCCACGGCCTGCGCGGCAAGATCGGTGGTGGAGAGCTTCGCGGGCATGGATTCTTCGAGCTCACGGACGATCGAAGCGAGACCATCGGCTGGGGCGGCAAGATTTCACTCGAGAACGCGCCGGTCGATGGCCGCTGGTTTCGGCGACTCTCGGAACAGGCCAAGGAGGAGCTCGCACCCTGGACATTTCAAGGGACCGCTGGCGGCTCGATCGAGGTCGCGAGCGCGCGCGAGTTTCCCCCGAAGCTCCAGGACATCACCGCGAGTCTCGAGCTCGCGGGAGTCGACATTCGACACGAGGAGTTTCCCCACGCCGTCACCGACGTTCGCGGAAGCGTCAGGATCGAGGGCGGAGAGCTCGTGGTCGACAAGGCGCTCCGTGGGGTCTGTGCGGGTGGTCGCGTCACCGTGCCGATCGCTCGGTTCGACCTGACCGGAACGAAGGCTCTCGACGTCAGCCTGCGCATCGGCGGTGACGAGGCTGGGCAGGGCATCGAGCTTGACGAACGATGTCGCGAGTCTCTTCCCGAGGACCTCGTCGAGCTCTGGGATGACTTCCAGTTGCGTGGTCAGGCGGACGCTCGTATCCATCTTTGGCGTGACGCCTCGAGCGGTAGTTTCGCGGAGCCGAAGGTCGCACCTCTGCACGGAGTGGTCCGTGTATTCCCGCAAGATGTCCGCATCGCACACGTCGCGTTTCCGTACGAGGTCGAACGTGTGACCGGGGAGATCGTGTACGACAGTCGCGACGATAATATCCGCCTGAAGGAGCTGCATGGGTTTCACGGGGAGCAGCGGATCTACGCAGACGGATCGGTCGAGCTTTCACCGGAGGAGTCGTTCGAGGTCGTCATTCGTTGCGACGACCTTCCCGCTGACGACGATCTTCTCGCCGCGGTGGGGGAGGAGAGTCGCGCTGTCGTTCGTGAATTCGGCTTCGAGGGCCGAATGAAGATCAAGGTGATCATCGAATCGGTTGCCGACGGCGACGTGAGTGTCGAGACCGTGGTCGATCTTCATGAGGCCCGGGTTCGCCCCGTCGAGTTCCCGTATCCGCTCGTTTTCGTCGGTGGGCGCATCACGATTCACGACGACCATTACGTCAATCTCGAGGGCATCTCCACAGCCGAGTCGGCGCGACCTTTCGTTCGGCTCGAGGGATCGCTCCTGTCGAGCGTCGGTGAACGTACGTTTTCGGTCAAGACGCTCGAGATCGCGCGTCTCGCCGTGGACGATCAGCTCCGTTCCGCTCTTCCGAAGCAGCTTCGGGAGTTCGTCGACGAGTTCGGGCTCCAGGGAACATACTCGGGAGTTCTCAACGGCTGGTACACGACGTATCAAGATTCGAATCAGGAGAGCTTGATCTTCTACGAGGGATCGAACATCCGCAGTGACGACGCCGCTGTCGACTTTGGTCTCAAGATCTCCGAAATCAGCGGGACGGGACGATTTCGTGGCAGCTTCGGTGCCGGCCGCCCGAACCGCTTCGCCGGTGCAGTCGATGTCTCGTCGGCGTGGTTCAACCGCCTTCACCTGACAGGCGGAGAGATCGACTTCGCGTTCGGTGAGCCTCATTTCCACGTCAAGGCGGACCGCGAGGGACAGAAGGTGCCGGAGCGTGATTACACGATCTCGACGCCGTTCCTCGATCGACTGACCGAAGACGGTGTCGCGAGCACGTTCCAGCTGAGTGCGCATTCGGAGGACATGTACGGTGGGGTCGTCGATGGCTTTCTCTTCGTCGACACCGGCGATCACGGCGACCTCGGGGGGCATTTCACAGCGACGGGCATCGAGCTATCGAAGGCTTCGAAGGACATCTTCGGTGTCGCGAGCCCCAATACGCAGGGGAAGGCGCACGGACACGTGCAGTTCTCTGGGCGAACAGGTGACCTCAAGACGGTCACGGGGAAGGGGCTCGGCGTCATCGAGGACGCTCAACTCGTCGAGCTGCCGCTCTTCTTCGGTCTTCTGAGCATCCTCAAGCTCGATCTCGCGCAGGCGCCCAAGCGTTCCTTCTTCAACGAGGATCGAATGCCGTACGAGATCAAGGAGGGCAAC
>CAYZGY010000016.1:16949-17356 GCA_964478085.1 uncultured Planctomycetia bacterium | reverse complement strand
GATCAAGAGCCCGTCGCTTTCTCTGACAGGACGCGGAACACTCGACTTCGGTGGCAATCTCGAACTCGTGCTCAGACCGCAGGTCGTCGACACGCCCGTGCCGATTTGGGATCAGATCGTCGGCCTCGTCAAAGACGCGCTCGTTCGCGTTCGCATTACGGGTGATCTCGCAGAGCCGAAGGTCGACGTCTTGACCGCGCTCGGCCTGGTCAAGGTCGAGGTCGACACCGACAAGAAGGAAGGCTCGGGCGAGAAGCTCCCGAGCGACCTCGAAGACGACTGAGTTTTCATGCGCTGGACGCGCTCAACGATGGGCATGAACCGGATGCTGATTGCGATTCTGCTGCTGAAGGTCGGCGGATGTCGAGATAACGTCACGGCGCGGCGATGCGCCGCGTGGCTCCAGC
>CAYZGY010000016.1:4230-16939 GCA_964478085.1 uncultured Planctomycetia bacterium | reverse complement strand
GGGCGGGGGGGGGCGGGGGCCGGGCCCCCCGGGGCCCGCGGCGCCCCCAACTAGGCTCGAGCTCGCTTCTGGGGCTGTCAGGGTCGAGTTCCTGGTAGATCGGGTGCTCAACTTGTACTGGGTTACTGCTATAGCACTTACGACGCCGGAGGATCCCGTGGACGACGTGACGGGTACAGCGCGTCCGGAGATCGGACGCACCATCGACTCGCGAACGGTCTGTTTCTCGCGGGAGGCTCTGACCGAGGCGCATGAATCTGAGGTCGATCGAGATTCTGACGTCGATGATTGACGGATGTGGAGATTGAATTCGATCCGGATGGGTTTGGAGCCCTGGAGAGACTATGGATTTCGGCATCGCGAATCGTGTCGCGGCAGTCGCTGCCTCATCGAGTGGTCTGGGATACGCCGTGGCGCTCGAGCTCGCGCGCGAGGGAGCTGCGGTCGCGATCTGCTCCCGTGATGAGGGGCGCGTCAACAGTGCCGTCGCAACGATCGGCGAGACGTTGCGGGGCGAGGGCCTGGATGACGATCGCGTCGCCGGCTGTGCGGTCGATCTTTCGACTCCGAGCGGTCCGGCGGACTTCGTCGCGTTCGCGAAGGAGCGATTCGGCTCGCTCGACATTCTCGTTGCGAACAACGGCGGTCCACCGCCCGGCCCCTCGCTCGGTCTCGGCGACGATGCGTGGAAGGCCGGCTTCGAAGGGACGTTCGAGTCGACGCGCAAACTCGTCGAGGCTGCCGTTCCGGAAATGCGCCAGCGATCGTGGGGACGCATCGTTCTCATCATGAGCACGAGCGTCAAGCAGCCGATCGTCGGTCTGACGATCTCCACCGCGATGCGCTCGGCCGTCGTCGGTTTCGCCAAGTCGGTCGCTGCCGAAGTCGCCGCGGACGGTATCACGGTCAACACGGCAGCTCCTGGAAGTACCGATACGGATCGACTGCGGTCGATCTTCGCGAATCGGGCCGCGGCGGAAGGAGTGCCCGTCGAGGAGATCGAGAAGCGGTCTGTCTCGCAGATCCCGATGGGGCGGATCGGCCGTCCTGAGGAGTTTGCAGCGGCCGTCGCCTTTCTCTGCTCGGAACGTGCTTCGTACATAACCGGTACCGTGCTCGCGGTCGACGGTGGGCTCGTTCGCAGCCTGACGTAGTCCCGGATGCGTCGGCATGATCTCCGGTGAGGCTCCCGTACGGAGTTTTGCTCATGGCCTCCCTACGGGGCGCCGACCGACGAGCAAGGGAACTGGTATGTGGACAAGTTCACCAGTTCGATGGCGATTCGGGCGGCGACGGCGAAGGGCTCGAGCTTCCCCCTGGGATGGACCTCGAGGGCTTCGAGGGAATGAATCTCCAGGACCTCACGCAGGTCGAGGTCTACTCCGTCTCGAAGAAGGCCCAGTCGCTCAATAAGACGGCGGCAGCGGTCTTCGTCTTGACGAACGAGGACATTCGTCGATCGGGAGTCACCACCAGTCCGGATGCTCTGCGCCTCGTGCCAGGTATCAATGTCGCGAAGGTCGACGCGAACAAGTGGGCCGTCTCGGCTCGGGGCTTCAACAATCGATTCGCGAACAAGCTCCTCGTCCTGATCGATGGGAGAAGCGTGTACACACCCTTCTTCGCGGGAGTGTTTTGGGAGTTTCGCGACGTCATGCTCGAGGACATCGACCGCATCGAGGTCATTCGAGGCCCCGGCGGCACCGTCTGGGGCGCGAACGCGGTCAACGGCGAGATCAACATCATCACCAAGCGTCCGAAGGACACGCTCGGCACGCTGGCCGTCGTCGGGGGAGGAACGGAGGAGCGAACCTTCGTCGCCGACGTCAGGATCGGAATGCCGCTCCCGATTCCCGGTGAGAACGTGAGAATCGACATCGTCGGAAACAGCCTCTTCGACGATCACCATCCCGAGTTTCCGTCGTTCGGTCTCGGTGGAGGAACCACCGAGGTCCAGCACGGCGTCTTTGCGAAGTTGACTCGGGAGATCGAGTGAGCGCGACCGTTGGAGATTCCATAGCCATGAGCGCCCCTCCGCTCCTGGCACGCAGGCTGCGATTACTTGCGGTCTGTTTGCTGCTGCTCGTCGCTCGGGGCAGCTCCGGCGCTCCTGCCGTCGACGAGAATCAGCTCAAGGCGGTCTTCATCTACAACTTCGGGAAGTTCGTGAGCTGGCCCGCGAAAGCGTTCAAGAACAAGAACTCCCCGATCTTCGTCGGCGTCCTCGGAAAGACTGGAGTCACCGCGACGCTGACGAAGGCCGCGCAGAAGGGCCGGATTCGTGGGCGCAAGTTCGAGGTGCGAGTGCTCAAGTCGGTAGACGAGACCAAGAGCTGTCACATCCTCTTCGTCAGCCAGGCCGAGTCGAAGCAGCTCGCGACGGTGAAGCAGAAGGTCCGAAAACTCCCGGTCCTTCTCTTAAGCGAGAATCCTGAGTTCGCCAAGAAGGGTGGGGCAGTCGGATTCGTCAGCCGAAACAGAAAAGTCGGGCTCGAATTCAGTCTCGAAGCGGCGACTCAGGCCGGATTGCGCTTGAGTCCGAACCTTCTGAGGGTGGGAAAGGTCGTCGTCAAGAGGAAGAAGTAGGGCAGAGCCCGGGACGCGGGCGATCGGGTGGCCGAGAAGAGCGAGATGTTCGCATTCGGAAAACTGAAGATCGAGCGCAAGCTGACCCTGATCGTCATGGCGACGGCAGGGCTCGCGCTGGCTCTATCCGGCGGGGCGTTCGTGATCGTCGATACGATCACGATCCGGGAGCGCGCGGTCGAGCACTTGACGACGCTCGCGGACGCCATCGGGAGGAATTGCACAGGGTCTCTCGATTTCGATCACGTCGAGTCAGCCGAAGACAGCCTCGTCGCTCTTCGTGCAGACGAGAATATTCTCGGTGCGACCGTCTACAGGAAAGACGGCAGCGTCTTCGCGAGCTACGAGCGTGAGGCCGGATCTCATGACTCCCCGAGCTCCGCGGAAGAGGGTGAGCACTTCAACGGCGGATCTCTCCTGGTCTACCGCGACATCGTGCTCGATCAGGAGACGGTCGGCTCGATCGTGATCGAATGGGACGCCTCGGAGCTCGATCAGGCGATCGTGAGATCCGGATTGATCGCACTCGGGATTCTCACCGTCGCGACACTTGCCGCGTTCCTGCTTTCGCGACGGCTGCGTCGAATCATCTGTGATCCGATCGTCCAGCTCTCCCTCGTCGCCCGTGTCGTCTCGCAGCAGAAGGACTACTCGATCCGCATCCCGAGCAAGCGGGAGGACGAGCTCGGGCTGCTCTTCAGCTGCTTCAACGACATGCTCGCGAGGATCGAGCGTCGCGACCAGGATCTCGCCAGCCACCGCGACAACCTCGAGGAAGAGGTCGAGGAGCGGACGCGAGAGCTCGTCGTAGCGAAGGAGGCCGCCGAGGCCGCCAGTCGCGCGAAGAGCGACTTCCTGGCAAACATGAGCCACGAGATTCGTACACCGATGAACGGAGTCATCGGCATGACGGAGCTCGCTCTTTCCACGGAGCTCCAGAAGGACACACGCGAGTACCTCGAGATGGTCCGCTCGTCGGCTGACGCGCTTCTCGGGATCATCAACGACATCCTGGACTTCTCGAAGATCGAAGCCGGCAAGCTCTCTCTCGAGCACGTTCAGTTCAGCCTTCGAAACAGTCTCGCGACGACGGTCAAGACACTCGCGCTCCAGGCGCACGAGAAAAACCTCGAGCTCGTCTTCGAGGTCGCGCCGAAAGTCGTCGACTTGCTCGTGGGCGATCCGGTTCGACTTCGACAGGTCGTCATCAATCTCATCGGCAACGCGATCAAGTTCACCCCGACTGGTGAGGTCGCCTTGCGTGTAGAGATCGAAAAGCACGAGCACGACTGCGTCAAGCTCCACTTCAGCGTATCGGATACCGGCGTCGGTATTCCGCAGGACAAGCTCGCGGCGATCTGGGAGGCCTTCTCTCAAGCGGACACGGCGACGACGCGCAAGTACGGCGGGACGGGCCTCGGTCTCGCGATCGTCTCGCGGCTCGTCTCGATGATGAACGGCGAGATCTGGGTCGAAAGCGAAGTGAACCAGGGGACGACGTTCCACTTCACGGCGAGTCTCGACCTCGCACGACCGGGGGAGCAGCGACAGCCGACGCGCTTGCCGGTGCAGCTCAAGAATCTTCCGATTCTGATTATCGACGACAACGAGACGAACCGTCGAATCTTTCACGACACGCTCGCGCGCTGGAAGATGGCGCCGGAGGTGGCGACCGATGGAGCCGAGGGAGTCGAGACTCTTCTCCGTGCGGAGAAAGGGCAGAAGCCCTTCCGTCTGATCATTCTCGATCTGCACATGCCGGGCATGGACGGTATCGAGACCGCGACGCAGCTATTCGAGCAGTCCGAGAGGAAGTCCTACAAGATCCTGATGCTCACGTCGAGCGAGGTGATGGTCGAGGAGGAGCGGCTCCGGAGCCTCCGGATCTTCCGACACTTGCGCAAGCCCGTCACTCAGTCGGAGCTTTACAACGCGGTCTTCGAGCTTCTCAGCTCACCCGCGCCCCGCAGCGACGAGCCCGTCCAGGCGCGTGTCCTGACGAGCGAGACGCAGACCGACGTCGAATCGAGCGACGAGACGCTGCGCGTTCTTCTCGCCGAGGACAACCCGGTCAATCAAAAGGTCGCGATCGGAATCCTCAAGAAGCGGGGACACGAGGTCGTCGTCGCGGAGAACGGTCAGATCGCTGTCGACCTCCTCGAGAAGGATGAGTTCGACCTCGTCTTTATGGACATGCAGATGCCCGTCATGGGCGGACTCGAAGCGACCGAGGCGATTCGCGTCAACGAGTCGGGAACGGGGCGCCATATTCCGATCATCGCGCTCACCGCGAACGCGATGAAGGGCGATGAGGAACGGTGCCGCAATGCCGGCATGGACGAGTACGTCTCCAAGCCGATCTCGCCGAAGAAGCTCTTCGCGGCGATCGAGAAGGTGCGTCAGCTCGTCACCTGAGGCTCTTCGCTGGAGCGACTCACCGCGTCGAAACGATCGAGGTCGAAACGATCGAGCGCCTCAGCTCGTGCGAGCCGTCCGGCTTGACGACCTCGAAGTAGAAGTGCAGATCGCGTCCGATCGTCAGCACGTCGACGTAGCGTACGGAGCCCGTCGCGTGGGGCACGGTCAGTGCCGGCTTCGAGGCCGTCACGCGCTCCCAGCTTCGCAAGTCGAACGACTGCGCGATCCCGACGCGCTCCTCGTAGTTTTCGTCGGCACTCGCCGAGCCGTCGTAGTACCCGATCCAGAGGCTGTCTCGACGGAGGATCGATCCGATGCGGACCTGGTACTGATCCCAACTGCCTTTCGTGCCCGCGTCGAGGCATTTGCCGCGCCATTCGAAGTGGACGCCGTCGGTCGAGGTCGCGATCGCGGTCGCAGCGGTGAGGAGGCCCGTGCTGTAGACGTCGGATGTCGCGTGGAGGTGCTTCGCGTCCGACTCGTCAGCAGGTCGACCCTCGGCGAAGCTCAGCAACATGTAGTAGAGGCCGCCGATGCGGTAGACGTTCGGATCCTTGACGCCTTCGACGGGCGCGTCGTGCGACTCGCTCGCGGACGCCGCCGTGAAGACGGGGCGTCGCGTTCGAATGTCGAATCTCTCTGGCGACGCGGCCTCGACCACGTCGGTGCGCCAACGCTCGTCCGCCGGATCGACGTAGCTCAGGTAGTATCGATAGACTCCGTCGTGCCCGCGTAAGACGCAGCACTTCTCGATCGAGGTCGTCTCGAGCTCCTCTTTCGTCACGCCCCAGATGGTGGCGAAGGTCTCGCCGTCGGTCGACTCGGCGATGAGCGCGTTGTAGCCGCGATCCGATTCGTGTCCGCGGGGGCGACGCCTGCGATAACAGAGGAGGAGGCTGTCACGCTGATCGTCTCGCACCACGGCCGGCGCTCCGACCCAGTAACCCGGGCCTTCCGCCTCGGGCGAGAGAATGACAGACCCAGCTTGCGGATCGAAGAGCGGGATCGGAGCGTGTGACTTTTCAGGGTCGATCGACATCGGGGGAGGTGTCTTTTCTCAACAGGGAGATCGCGGTTGGCAATCGATCAGTATAACGATCGCCGCTGACGGTCAACGCGTCGCTTCTCGAATCTTCTCAGCGATCTTGAGGCAGAGAGACGAGACGGGGATCGTGTCGCCGAGCTCTTCGAGCTTGGCCCAGCGAAACGACTTCTTGCCGCGCAGATCGACGGACTCCGCCTCGAGCCAGCGCGGCTCGATCTTGATGCGGCGAAAGGTGATCGAGTGGCTGACGCTCGGAAGCTTGCCCCCTGCCTCGATGTCGACGCCGAGCTTCGACGCGAGCGTCGAGGAGATATCGCTCTTCTCCGATCGATCGACGAAGGGGAAGAGCCAGAGCCCGTCGAGAAACGCCGTTCCGGTCGCCTTCTCGAGAAGGAAGCGCTCCCCTCTGCAGAGGATTCCGGCCTCGAGTTCGACCCCGACAGTCTCGCGTTTCGCAGGGAGGACGGGGTAGCGATCGATGTCCCCCTCGACGCGCGCGTCGCAGGTATCGCGTACAGGACAGGCGTCGCACTTCGGTGAGGTCGGGCTGCAGACCGTCGCGCCGAGCTCCATCATCGCCTGGTTGAAATCAGACGGGCGATCAGGAGGAATCCACTCCTCCAGGATGCCTTGGAAGCGCTTTCGGGTGGCGCTCTTCTTCACGTCGCCCGAGATGCGGAAGATGCGCGCGACGACACGCTCGACGTTGCCGTCGACGACCGGGTGTGGCTTCCCGAACGCGATACTCAAGATCGCGGCGGCGGTATACGGTCCGATGCCCGGAATCGCTAGCACGTCCTTCCACTCGCTCGGGAGCTCTCCGCCGTACTCCTCGACGACGGTCTGTGCTCCTCGAAGCAGCGAACGTGCCCGTCGGTAGTAGCCGAGTCCGCTCCAGAGCGCGAGAACTTCCTCCTCTCTTGCGCTGGCGAGGCTCTCGAGTGTCGGAAACCTCTCGAGGAAGCGTTCGAAGTACGGGATGACCGTCTCGACGCGCGTCTGCTGGAGCATGATCTCCGAGAGCCAGACTCGGTAGGGAGTCGGATTCCGCCGCCAGGGAAGGTCGCGCTGGTAGTCGGTGTACCACTCGAGAAGTCGCGCAGGTACGGACGCTTTCGCGGTCGCTTCCGACTTCGTTTTCTTCACGGACGCTGTCTCCCTTCGAACCCGACGGACGCGTCTGCTATACTACGACCTCGCTCGAAAGGGAACGGTCCTTTCCTGCGGGTGTGCCTCGACGCTTGTGAAGGTTGAAGAGAATCATGAGTCGGCTCACTCAGCTCGGCCAGTACCGGCCCGCGAAACACGATGGTCGCTGAAAACTCGACATCCGGGACGGGCGCGGGCGCCCCGGGAGCGGGAGAGCTCTTCAACTCGGCGCTCGAGTCATTCATGCACGGCGAAATCGATCACGCGTTGACGTGTCTTCGCGCCGGGTTCTTCGAGAACCTCTACATCGCCCCGACGCTCATCGGTGAGCAGTTCTATCCGCAGGAGATCTGGTACGAAGACGAAGATTCGGAGCCTGCCGCCGCTGCCGACTACGTCACGCGATTCGGGCAGCTTTGGCGTGACACCGACGCGTCGCTGATCTTCCTCGCGGAGGTTTGGAACGATCCCTCCGTGCGTCGCGAGCTCAAAAGCTACATCAGCCTCTCGAAGGCGATCCTCCAAGCGCCCGACGAAACCGCGCGCTCGGAGTTTCTCAGCGAGCGTCGCTGGTTTCTCGATCAACGCAGGATTCGTGGAACGCAGAACGAGATTCTCGGAAGGCTTCACCGAGGTCACTTCGGTCGTCCCATCGCGAAGCCGAAGTTTCAGGCGATCCAGCTCGCGGCGCACGATCCCGCCGCGACGGTCGAGTTCTATCGTCAACTCTTTCAAGTAGAGCCGACACGCACGAGTCGCCAGGCGCGTGGCTACGCCGAGTTCGAGCTCCCTGGTGTTCGTCTGGTAATCCACGGTCACGACCGCCTCGCGCCCGATGATCCTTACGAGCTCGGACCACCTCCGCGATCGTTAGGTTGGGGGGTGGTTTTTCTACTCCAGGTTCGAGAGTTTGACCGATACTACGGTAATGCAGAGCGGGCAGGGATCGCGGTTCTCGACAGCGATCTACGTTCTGTCGGGGCCCGGTTCTTTTTGGTGAAGGACCCGTCGGGCTACCTGATCGAAATCGCTGAGTGAGTGACAGCGTTACCGTGAGTTCGAACGAATCTTCCTCCACCGTTCAGTCGACTGAGTCTGTTTCCGGCGGATCGATCGAGGTGCCGGAGAACATCGATCAGGCGCACTGGCCGACCGTCATCGATCACGTCGAAAGGGCGGAGACGCTCGTCTACTGGGTCTCGGTCGACAGCGATTGGAACGTCACCGCAGCGAGCCGCTCGTTTCAGCAGGACGTCCTCAACGTGCTGCCGGAGCCGACGACGAACTTTCTCGAGTCGCTCGGTCCCGGATTGCCCGAGCATCTGACACGACGTGAGAGTGATGGAGACCTCGACGGACAAGCGGTCGAGGTCGTGCACGCCGTTCGCGGTGGTGCACGTACCGTCATGTATCGCTTCCGCTCCGTGTCGAACGGTTGGATGCTCTTCGGTCGGGATCGAAGCGATCAGCTCGAGCTCGTCTCGCAGATGGCGGTTCTCATCGAGGACCTCGACGTCGAGATGCAGCGCGCGCGCGCGCTCGCGCGTCGCCGGCGGCCGTTGGTCGCGCACGCCCCCCACACCGGCCGCGCCCACCCGCGGCATCTAGCCCAGGTGCTCGAGGCGCGTTGGAGCTCGTTCGAGAGTACGGGGAAGAACTTCTCGATCATCGTCATCGACGTCGACAAGTTCAAGTCGTTCAACGACAACTACGGTCACGACGTCGGCGACGAGGTCTTGCGTCGCGTGTCCGAGGCGATTTCGGGGAGTGTTCGCGAGAACGACACCGCGAGCCGACTCGGCGGCGACGAATTTGTCGTTGTCGCGAACACGATGACCGTCGACGAGGCAGCCAAGATCGGCGAGCGCATCCGCACGCGTGTCAGCGTCGTCCCGATGCCTTGCGGAGCCGGGCGCATCAGCGTCAGTGTTGGCGTCGCTTGCACAGCCCCGACCGCCCCGTCGAACGTCGAAGAGCTCTTCAAGTGGGCCGACAACGCCGTCTTGCGCTCGAAGGAGCTCGGTCGCAACTGCGTCGAGAAGTGGGAAAAGTCGGAGAGCGGTGCGGACTGCACAACGGGTGAATCGGCGTCGGACGCTACAAGCGCTTCCGATGACACGCCGGTGACAGAAGACTGATCGCGCCCGCCTGAAACTCCCCGGATTCCTGATGTGCCTCCGACGATTTCGAATACAATCGCCGAGATCCCGGTCTCATATCAGTGAGTCAACTTCTGGAGTTCAGCCATGTTACGCGCGGGTTGCGCCATTCTCTTGAGCGCGTGTTTTCTTTTCGGGACGGCTCGAGCCGACGATCTCTCGTCGCTCGTTCGCGAGTACACGAACGCCATCGGGAAGGTCGGCGGCAAACCGTCGGATCGCGCCAGCAAGGCGAAGAAAAGCGTCCAGCCGATCGTCGTCAAGATCGGTAAGCTCGACAGCGACAAGTCCCTCGCGTGGCTCGTCGGCGAGCTCGACAAGAAGAAGGTGATGGCCGAAGTTCGCGCGACGATCCCTTACGGCATCGTCGAGAGCTCGAACGACTCGGCAACGCAGCGTCTTTTGCGCGGCATGTCTCGTCGACCGGCCGAGATTCAGTCGGCTTCGTTGAAAGCGCTTCGCTCGAAGGAGAAGGCGCTGTCGGCGGAGGAGTGTGAAGCGCTCGTCTCGCAGCTCGCGCCGGCATCGAAGAGGCGGAGCGCCAAGGGAAGCACCGTCAATCCTCTCGTCGACGCCGTCAACCTGCTCAAGCACGTCAAGGATCCCGACGCGAAGGAGTACCTCGCGACGAAGGCGTACAAGGGTGCCGGCTCGAACACGGGTCGTCTCTTCGTGCTCGCTCGCGTCGCTGCGGAGCTCAAGCTCACGGATGCACGCTCCGAGCTCACGAAGCTCGTGAGCAGCCGTTCAAGCGAGGTCGCGGGAGCCGCGATCGAAGCGCTCGGCACGATCGGTGTCGGTGATGCCGCCTCGGCGATCGCCAAGGCGATCTCGAAGGGACGCGGAGACGTCGGCATGCGCATGCGCGCACTCGATGCGCTCGCGGCCGCGAATGGCGAGGGCGTTGATGTCGTCATCGAGTCGGCGAAGAGCAAGGACCCCGAGCTCCGCGCCGTCGCGATGGGCAGCCTCGCGCTCCTCGGCAGCAACGCGCGTGCTGTCCAGGTGCTCGTCGACGGACTGAGCGACAAGGACCCGAGCGTCCGCAACGTCGCG
This sequence comes from uncultured Planctomycetia bacterium, assembly GCA_964478085.1. Classification (GTDB taxonomy): domain Bacteria; phylum Planctomycetota; class UBA8108; order UBA8108; family UBA8108; genus CAYMLL01. The sequence goes on along the minus strand of CAYZGY010000016.1, from coordinate 6,526 downwards.
CTGCGCGCGCTCGGTCGCGTTCGTGCGAAGCCGATGATCGGTGGGCTCATCGATGCAGTCTTTTCGTCGAGGGACAAGAGCTTCCAGGTCAAGGCGCTCGGACTTCTCGTCAGCTCCTCTGGTCAGAACTTCGGACTCGTCGAGGCCGATTGGAAAAAGTGGTGGAGCGTCGCCAAGACGAACTTCGAGTTCCCGAAGGGTGAGAAGGACGGTGGAACGCTCGTCAAGGTTCGCGGGCTCGAGTACTTCGGCATTGAGGTCTCCTCGAAGCGTCTCGGAATCATCGTCGACATCTCGAGCAGCATGAGGCAGATGGTCGACGTCCGCGAAGGCGCGCTCGACGAAGATGACGACGACGAGTACGTCGGCAAGGGCGGCAAGACGAGAGTCAAGAAGCGGAAGGACGAGAAGAAGGGCAAGGACAAGAAGGGCGGCAAGATGGTCAAGGCGCCCAAGATCGACGTGCTCAAGAAGGAGCTCTCGCGTCTGATCAAGAAGCTGCCGGCCGACACCTTCATCAACATTCTCTCGTTCGACGCCAACTACCGCACCTGGCAGAAGCAGCTGCAGCCGATTCGTGGCAGGGGCCGTGCGAAGGCGCTCGCCTACGTCAAGGCGATCACGACCGGAAGTGGAACGAACGTCTACGACACGCTCGAGCACGCACTGAAGGACAAGCGCGTCGACACGATCTATCTGATGACCGACGGTCGGCCGACGCGTGGAAAGATCACGGACGCCGCGGGGATCCTCAAGGCGATCGGCGAGCAGAATCGCGTTCGTGGCGTGACGATTCACACGATCGCGTTCGGCGAGGAGTCGAAGCTTCTCGAGGATTTGGCGGATCAGAACGGTGGTCAGTACAGGTTCGTAGACTCGTATTGATCCGTTCGCGATCGATTTTCCGATTCCGCAATGATCTCGAGGTAGCTGATCGTGTCCGCACAGAGCGCGCTCCCGCGCATGTTTCCCGTTCGTCAGGTGTTCGATCGACCGCGAGTCGATGATCTCGTCGCGACGATCAACGCCGAGCTCGCGAAGGCGATTCCCGAGGGCTCGCTGAAGCCCGGCGCCAAGATCGGTGTGACGTGCGGGAGTCGTGGCATCACGTCGATCGCTCAGATTACCAAGGCGGCGGTCGACTTCCTCAAGTCGCGCGGTGCGGATCCCTTCGTCATTCCGGCGATGGGGAGTCATGGCGGAGCGACGGCCGAGGCACAAGCGCATCTCATCGAGCACTACGGCGTCACCGAGGAGTACGTCGGCGCGCCGATCCGTGCCGAGATGGAGACACGCAATCTCGGTAAGACTTCGGCGGGCGTCGATGCGTACATCGCCGAGACGGCTTGGAGCTCGGACGGAATCCTGCTCGTCAATCGCATCAAGCCGCACACGGACTACAAGGGTGCGATCGAGAGCGGGCTGACGAAGATCTGCGCCATCGGGCTCGGGAAGCTGCAAGGCGCGCAGGAGTACCACAGCCAGGTCTTCGGCGTCGGCCTCGGCAACGCGATCCGTGCCGCCACCGAGAAGATCATGGACGCCGGCAAGATCATCGGCGGCCTCGCGATTCTCGAGAACGCCTACCACGAGACGGCTCGACTCGTCGGCGTTCCGGTCGAGGGGTTCTTCGATCGCGAGCAAGAGCTGCTCAAAGACGCTTTCGCGCTCATGGGCAAGCTTCCGCTCGACGAGATCGACGTGCTCTTCGTCGACCGCATCGGCAAGAACATCTCGGGCGCCGGCATGGATACGAACATCATCGGGCGCGGTGTCTACGGCTACATCGCCGGTGAGCCGTGGTTCGAAGGGCTTCCGAGCATCACGCGTATCGTCCTCAGCGATCTCAGCGATGAGAGCGACGGCAACGGTGTCGGCATGGGGATGGCGGAGTACTGCACCCGACGCTTTATCGACAAGGTGAACCACAAGATCACCGCGCTCAACGGGATGACTGCGAATGCGCCGATGGGAGCCCGTACGCCGGTAGTCCTCGACAACGATATCGAAGCTTTGAAGGCCGGTGTCACGACGTGCAAGCGTCGACCCGAGGGGCCGCGCGTGATCTACATCTACGACACGCTCTCCCTCGAGGACATCTACCTCTCCGAGGCCTGCCTCCCGCTCGTCGAGGGACGTGACGGCATCGAGATTCGCGGAGAGCCGGTCCCGCTCGAGTTCGATGACGACGGCCACGTAATTTCACCCTTCAAGAGCTGAGCCGACCGCCCGGGATTCGGCTTCGCTTTTCTTCCTGGGGAATCACTATTGATGTAGTAGGTCTTCCTCCGTGCCG
>CAYZGY010000016.1:0-4220 GCA_964478085.1 uncultured Planctomycetia bacterium | reverse complement strand
GCGTGTTGCTTCCCTCGCTGTGCGTTTGTTTTTTTTTTTTGGTGCCCCCGCCCAGGCAAGAAGAAATCACGAGCTGCCAGGATTCTCGGGCCTCTCGAGCTCGACGTCATGAAGGCCGTTTGGGAGCTCGAGGACGTATCCGTCGCCGAGGTTCTCGAGCGACTGCGCGAGACTCGCGAGATTCATCACAACACCGTGATGACGACGATGCAGCGCCTCGCCAAGAAGCGCTTCCTCACCCGTTACGCTCGTGACGGTCGAACGAACGGCTATCGCCCTCGAGTCCAGCGCGAGGAGCTTTGCGGCGACTACGTCCACCTCGTGCGCGAGCACTTCTTCCGTGGTTCTCTTTCGGCGACGGTAGCGGGTTTGATCGGATCGGATCGGCTCTCGCGCAAGAAGCGTGCGAAGCTCGAGCAGCTCTTGGAGGAGATCGACGACGAGGGAGATGACTGACGATGTTCGAGCCCGGTACGGTCGATCTTTCGCTCCACGAGTCGCTGTTTACGGTGCGGCTCCTCAACAGCTCTCTCGTCGCGCTGGGCGATTGGATTTACCTGTCGGCGCTGTTCTTCGTCTGTCGTATTCGAAGTACGCCGGCTCGTCGTGTCGGATATGCGTGCGCGGTCGCGCACAGCGTGCTCGCGTTCTTTCTCGTCTCGCCGTTCTCGCTCGTTCAACTTCGCGTCGTACTCGGCGACGCGAGGGTGCTTTCGTTGTTTCCGCGATCGCTCCTCATTCGTACGGTCTTACCGCATGTCCTGCCGCCGGGGCGCCTTCCTTGATCCTCTTTTTTTTGCGATGAACCTACTACGTTTGTAGTGAAAGGAGTCCTTCGATGAATCTCTCGAAACTCGCGTCGAGCAGCAGGGTTGGATCGGCGGGCAGTTCGAGTCGATCCCGAAGCACGGCTCTTGGTCGTTCTTCGAGAATTGGAAGCAGGGTGGCGATCGAGTTCCGCAAGGGATGCCCGACGAGGGTTTCGAGCTCGGGGCGCCCGACGATTGGTCGTTCACGCTGCTCCTCGTGAGCGTCGCACGAAACCGTCTGATCCTCGTGCAGGAGACGGTCGAGCCGAGCGGCCGCTAGTCGGTGCTTTTGGTTCCGGCGCGGCCGCGCTATCCTTCAGCCTTCGGCTTCGAATCGAGGAACGGAACGGTCGGGAGGATGGCGCGTGGCCGCGAAGCGTCAAAAGCGAAAGCACATCGATCCTGTGTTGCTCTTCACCTTCATCGGTGGGGCGCTCTCGATGTTCGGGACGGTTTTTCTCGTCTCGCGGTGGCAGTTTCATTGGGTGGTGGGATACCTCGTCTCGATCAACCTGATCACGATTCTCTTCTACGGCTACGACAAGCTCATCTCGAGCCGCAAGATGCTGCGCGTTCCGGAGCGGTCGCTCCACGCCTTCTCGTTTGCCGGTGGAACGCTCGGCGCTCTGATCGCGCAGAAGCTGTTTCGTCACAAGACGATCAAGAAGTCGTTCCGCGTGACGTTTTGGACGCTCGCTGTGATTCAGCTTATCGTCATCCTCGTCGTGCTTTGGCTCGTGTTTGGGAAACACTGAGTCGGGCCGGATCATCGCGACGTCGTCTGCTGATTCGGGATAGTCGAACTCCGGAACAGGCGGTATAAACGAAGGCTCGGGGTGCCGGCGCCAACACGTCGGAGAGCGTTACGAGGAAAAGCTCGGTCTGATGTCTCGTTCGAAAAAGGCTCGTCATGTGGGCTGGGCTTTCGTGCTGTGCTCGTCGTTGCTGCGTGCCGGCGAGCCCGAGAGCTCCATCGTGCGTGGGCCGTACCTTCAGGCGCTGTCGGATTCGTCGGTCGAGATCCGCTGGGTGACGGACTCGGTCTCGGAGGGAGTCGTGGGCGTTCGAGCTCCAGACGGCGCGGAGGTCGCGGCGGAGGGCGGCGCGGGCACCTCGCCCGTCGCGAGCGTGGACGGGCTGCGCGCTTCGCCGCTCTATTCGTACGTCGTCCGGGACGGCGATCGAGCACTGACGGACGGCGACGATTTTCGTTTCGAGACGGCCCCGCCTCCTGGCGCGGGTACTCTACTCGCGTTCGCGATCGGAGACAGCGGTGTCGGCGGGATCCAGCAGATTCAGCTCGGGGCAATCATGTCGGCCTACGACGTCCCGATGATCCTCCACACGGGTGACGTGGCGTACTTCCCCGATCTCGACCGTGTCTTCTTCCGTCCTTACGAGCAGCTCGTGCGCAAGTCGTGCTTTTTCGTCGCACGCGGAAATCACGATCTCGAGCTACGCGACGAAGGCATCGTGTGGCGCGACCATTTCGCGGTCCCTACCGGCGCGGTGGACGAGAGACGTCACTACTTTTCCTACGACTGGGGCCCGGTGCACTTTCTCGTGCTCGACTACTTCAGCAAGTTTGCCGACGATTCCGAGCAAGATGCGTTCGCTCTCGCCGATCTCGAGGCGGCGCGTGCACGAGACGTTCCGTGGCTCGTCGTGTACTTGCACGTGCCGATTTTCAGTATCGGGCGGTACGGAAACCTCGATCACCCGCTGCGAGACAAGCTGCCCGGTTGGTGCGATCGATTCGGCGTCGACGTCGTCTTCTCGGGGCACGATCACAACTACCAACGATCGCATCCCGTGCGCGGACACGTCGTCCACGACGCGTGGCAGGGTGATGAGATCGTCGAGCCGCAGGGTACGGTCTACGTGATCACGGGAGGTGGTGGAGTCGGGCTCTATCGGCGCAACCGTTTTCCAACGGTGGAGCCGTTCATGAGCCAGTTTGCCGCACGTTACAACTGCGTGTATCTCGAAGCGACGCCGGAGACGTTTTCGATGCGCGCCATCGCGTTGTCGACCGAAGGACGAGAGGAAGAGCCGCCGCTCGATGTCGTCACGCTTCGCAAGGGGGCGCCGCGCCCTCCTTTCCGTATCCTACGTGGTGATGCGAACAGCGATCTGCAGCTCGACGTCTCCGACCCGGTGGCCATTCTCGAGTCGCTCTTCGTCGGCGGCGATCTCCTCTGTCAGCCCGCCGCGACGGCCAAGGGCGAAGGCTCGCGCCTCCTGATCACGGACGCGATCTACCTCCTTACGTTCCTCTTCGGCGGCGGTCCACCGCCCGAAGCCCCCTTTCCGGACTGCGGGGCCGATCACGCCGTAATCGATGCGTTCTGCTACGCGTCGAGCTGCGAGATCTGATTGTGTGGGATTTGCCTCTCGGCTCTTCTCTGGGTCGGGCCCAGGATCGATCGGCGTGCCCTCATCGGAAGATGTTCGGATTCCCGACAAACTTTCCTTGGCCCGTCTTCACGCGCCCTTTATCCTAGCCGGATTGGGGTGGTAGCCAACGAGTGCCACTTAGGAATCTGGGTCGAGAATCAATGCGGAACATGGAAGCAAAAGCAAGAGCGGCGAAGCTCCGCCCGTTCGCCGCCCTTTTGGCTGGGTTGTGCCTGGCGTCGGTGGCCCAGGTCAGGACGGCGCGAGCCGACCTCGTCATCACCGAGATTCACTACGCTCCGGTTGCGGCGAACGGTGCGGCTCGAACCGATCTCGAGTTCGTCGAGATCTACAACGACGGGCCCGAGGCGTACGATCTCTCGCACTATGAGTTCTGTCGGGGGATCACCTACATCTTCCCCGAGGCTACCTTCATCGGCGGCCGCTCGTACCTTGTCATCTGTCGAGACGAGTCCGCGATTCGTGCTGAGTACGGCATCACGAACACCGTCGGAGATTTCATCGGCTCGCTCGACAACTCGGGAGAGCGCATCACGCTCTGCAATCCTCAAGGTGTGCCCGTCACGACCACGCGTTACAACGACCGCGGCCAGTGGCCCGGTGGCGCGAAGGGGACGGGGCACTCGCTCAGCATCGAGAGCCCGCACAAGGATTGTGACGATCCAGACAACTGGGACCTCAGCTCCTCGTTTGGCGGCACGCCGGGAATCGTCAACTTCAACGACGAGGTCTCGTTCGTCGATTCGATCCTCATGCCGGACGACGAGGTCTGGCGTTACTTCAAGGGCACGACGAATCCTCCGTCGAGCTGGAAGCAGCTCGCGTTCAATGATTCGAGCTGGTCGACGGGTCGCACGGGTATCGGCTACAGCGACGGCGACGATCGCACGACGCTGAACGACATGGAAGACAACTATCTCGCAGTCTTCTGTCGTCGCAAGTTCACGATCGACGATATCGACGAGATCGATTCGCTCGTCCTCAGCGTCAGCC
>CAYZGY010000015.1:25206-26014 GCA_964478085.1 uncultured Planctomycetia bacterium | reverse complement strand
CCGGCAACGCCTCCTTCGGGCGCCGCGCGAGCGGGCGAATCCACTCGCACGATTTGCACAAGCATCTCTGAACGCGAGCACTAAGTCGGGCTCACAAACCGACGCCCACCCGGACAGGATCAGCGCAGGACGCCTCAAGAGTCGATGGCCAAGGACTACTACGAGATTCTCGGAGTCTCCAAAAACGCGAGCGAAGGCGAGATCAAGAAGGCGTACCGCCGTCTCGCGCTCGAAAATCACCCCGACAAGAATCCCGGCGCCGCCGCCGCCGAGCAGCGCTTCAAGGAGGCCGCCGAGGCCTACGACGTGCTGTCGGACGCCGAGAAGCGGAAGGCCTACGACACGTACGGCCCCGACGGGCTCAAAAACATGGGCTTCGAAGGCTTCCAGAACGCCCGCACCGAGGACATCTTCAGCCAGTTCGGCGACATCTTCTCCGAGCTCTTCGGTGGAGGCGGTGGCGGGGGCCGGCGTGGCCGTGGGGGCGCGGGTGGCAGTGCCGGCGCGGGCGCCCGGGCGCGCCGCCGCGCGGTGGGGGGGGGGGGGGGGCGGGGGTGGCCAGTTCGGCGGCGGCGGGCCGTTCGGCGGCTTCGGCGGAGGCCACGTGGCGCGCAAGGGCAGCGACGTGCGTCATCGGCTCGTCGCGACCTTTCGAGAGGTCGCTCTCGGCGGCACGCGCGAGCAGCGCGTCTCCGACGGCCGCGGCGGAGAGAAGCGCATCGAGGTCAAGATCCCTGTCGGCGTCGAGGACGGTCAGGTCTTGCGCATCGGCGGGCGCGGCCAACCCGGCGTCCACGGCGGCCCGGAC
>CAYZGY010000015.1:12588-25196 GCA_964478085.1 uncultured Planctomycetia bacterium | reverse complement strand
CCTGCTCCTCGATATCGTGGTTCAGCCCCACGCCGATTTCGAGCGCGACGGCAACCACGTCCGCTCGTCAGTCAAGATTCCGCTCAAGACAGCCATCCTCGGTGGCAAGGTCGAAGTTCCCACGTTACGCGGGGGCGTCGATCTCAGCGTGCCGCCCGGCACGTCATCCGACTCGTGGATGCGACTCAAAGGACAGGGCTTCGCGACCGCCACTCCCGGCGATCACCTCGTCCGCATCGTCGTCACCGTTCCGAAGGATCCCTCGGACGAGCTCAAAGCGGCGGTCGAGAGCTGCGAGGAGTGACGCCCCCTGCTCCCACGCCTCCTACTCCCACGCCTCCTACTCCCACGCGTCCTTCGGCGCTCCCCGATCCGGAAAGCCCTCGGGGAAGATGTGCTCGAGCCTCGCGCGTCGCGCCGGGGAGATGCTGAACTTCGTGAAGACGCCTTCGTTCTGATACTCGGTCTCTTCGAGCTCGGCATTCTCGCGCAAGTACGCGATGACGTCGCCGCGTGAGTGCGGGACCATGAGCTCGAGGCGTGAATCGACACGCTGTACGTACTCGAGCATGCTCTCCTTGAGCTCGTCGATGCCGAGTCCCGAGTGTGCCGAGACCGAGTAGCTCGTGCGGTTCCACGTCGCGTCGACTTCGCCGTTCCCCGCCACGGCTTCGACGTCTGCGTGGCTGCGCAGGCTTTGCGCCTCGATGACGTGGTCCGGGTCGACCGCGTCCCACTTGTTGAGGACGAGCCACGTCGGCTTCTTGTGGCACTCGAGATCCTTGAGGACCTCGTTGACCGTGTCGATTTGCCACGGCGCGTTCGGCGAGCTCGCGTCGACGACGTGGAGGATCAGGTCGGCGCGCTGCGTCGCGGCGAGCGGCGCGTGGAAGCGCGCGACTAGGTGGTGAGGAAGATCGCGAATGAACCCGACCGTGTCGGTCAGCAGCACGTGTCGATTCTCGTTGAGAAGCCAGCGCCGCACACGCGTGTCGAGCGTCGCGAAGAGCTTGTCTTCCGCGAGCTCCTCGGCGCCCGTCAGCTTGTTGAGAAGCGTCGACTTGCCCGCGTTCGTGTAGCCGACGAGCGCGACGACGAACTCCTTCTCGCGTTGGAAGAGGGTCGACTCCTTCCGCTTCTCGATGCTCTTGAGCTCGCGCATCATCTTCTGCACACGACGACGGATGATTCGCTTGTCCGTCTCGAGCTGCTTCTCACCCGGACCGCGCATTCCGATACCGCCTTCGTAGCGCGAAAGGTGCGTCCACAGGCGCTTGAGGCGTGGGAGGCTGTATCTGAGCTGTGCGGCCTCGACCTGCAGCTTCGCCTGATGGGTCTGCGCGCGGCTCGCGAAGATATCCATGATCAGCTGGCTGCGATCGATGACCGTACGCTCGCTGAGCTTCTCGAGGTTGCGCTCCTGGCCGGGGCTGAGGTCGTTGTCGGCGAGGATGAAATCGACGTCGAGCTCCGCCGCGCGCTCGGCGGCTTCTTGGATCTTTCCCTTGCCGAGGTACGTCGCCGGATGCGGCTTGTCGAGTCGCTGGACGAATGTCTCGACGACCTCGATCCCCGCCGTCTTCGCGAGCGAGACGATCTCGGCGAACGGATCCTCGAGCTTCGGATCGCGGCGCAGCAGCGCTTTGACGACGACCGCGGTCTGCGGTTTCTCGTCGTCGGCCGTGATCTTGGTTTCGCGTTCTAACATCTGGATGATCGGTCTCTACGAGATCCTCTCGTGCTCCCGAAAGTCCTCTCGCGAGATCGTCAGGTGACGCAGCCAGGCGTCGTCGTCGCGCTCGGGAAAATCGGGTCGGTAGTGCACCCCGCGCGACTCTTCCCTACGAAGCGCGCACAGAGTCATCAGGTATGAGGTCTGCAGCATATTCTGCAAGCTCCAACTGCGCGGATCTCGGAAATCCGAGCCGAGCGGGTACCTCATCCACGAGCGGATCTGCTCGAGCGCTTGACGCAGGCCCTCCCCGTCTCGCTCGACGCCGACGCGGTACCACATCAGGCTCTTGAGGCTCGTCGAGAGGTCATCGAGGTTGAAGGCATAGTCGGCGAGGCTGTCGGGGCGATCGCGCACGGTCGCCTGTTCGCGGGTGGCTTCGGGAGACGGCATCGCGGTCGCCTTGGCAGCAGCGGCCGCTCCGATTCCGGCGCGATGGCCGAAGACGAGACCCTCGAGGAGCGAGTTCGAGCCGAGGCGATTCGCCCCGTGGAGCATCGTGCACGCCACCTCGCCGGCGGCGAAGAGACCCGCCACATTCGTGCGCGCGTCGAGGTCGGTCGCGAGGCCGCCGATCGTGTAGTGCGCGCTCGGGCGCACGGGGATCGGTTGGCTCAAGATGTCGATGCCGAAGCCGCGGCAAATCTCGAGGATGCGCGGAAAGCGTTCGCAGATGCGATCCTTGTCGATCGCGGAGAGGTCGAGCCAGACGCGGTTCTCGCCCGTCTCGCCCATGACCCGCAGAATCGCGCGAGAGACGACGTCGCGCGGGGCCAGGTCGGCCATCTCGTGGAAGCGCGTCATGAACGCGTTGCCGCTACCGTCGCGCAGCACGCCGCCTTCACCGCGGATCGCCTCGGTCATCAGGAAGCGATCGGCACCGGCGATGTAGAGGGTCGTCGGGTGGAACTGGACGAACTCGAGATCTTGGATCTCCGCCCCCGCACGGAACGCCATCGCGAGGCCGTCGCCCGTCGCGACGCCCGGATTCGTCGTCTCGCGGTAGAGTCGGCCGGCGCCGCCGGTCGCGAGGATCGTCTGCCGTGCCCAGATCGCCTCGAGCTCGCCATTGGCGCTCCAGACGAGAACGCCCTGCACGCGGTTGCCCCCAGATGATGCATCGTCCGAGGTCAGCAGGTCGACGGCGTAGGTATCGGGCAGGCAGAGCACGTTCGGGCGCTCCGAGACGGCCCCGACGAGTGCACGGGCGATCTCCTGGCCCGTCGTGTCGCCGCGGTGAAGGATGCGAGGGACCGTGTGGGCGCCCTCGCGGGTCATGTCGAGCTCGCCGTCAGGGTTTCGGTCGAACTCGGCGCCGAGGCCGATGAGCTCGCGGACTCGCTCGACACCGTCGACGATCGTTCGCTCGACCGACGCCCGGTCGGCCAGTCCCGCAGCGCCGGCGAGTGAGTCCTCGATGTGCTGGTCCGTCGAGTCTCCCGTGCGATCGGGCTCGATCACCGCTGCGATGCCACCCTGCGCCCACCGGGTCGCGGATTCGTGAAGCGCCTTCTTCGCGAGGACGAGGACCTCGAGGTCGGGATCCTGCGAGGCCGAGAGCGCTGCCGAGAGCCCGGCGGCGCCGCTACCGATAATCAGCACGTCCGTGAATCGATGCGGGATGCGGGAGACCCGGAACGTCGCCAGGTAGCGGCGCTGCATCGAGGAGACGTTCCGAAAATAGGGGCCGGCGGCCAGGGGAGGCTCCGTCGAGCTCATCAGGGGCGATATCCTGCGGAAATCTCGGGATCGAAGTGTTGTACCGGGGTTGGGGAGGCTACAACAAGACTTGGTGGCTCGAATTCCAACACTGGAAACAGCCCGAGCGGCGACTGAGAGACAGCGAGCCACTGCATCCCGGCTCGTCCGTGCGCTTCTCCGAGTCTGTTCTATGACGTTAAGTCATTATTGCTTATTTCTTTGCGTCGTTTTTCGGTCTCTTCGAGCGGTTTTCTCGGCCCATCAGCGGAGAATGGAACCAGGCTTGCAGTAAGGAGGCCTGGATTCCCAGGAAAGGGCGTATCGATCGCCCTGGTTCGCCGAAGAAACCATCTGGAACGATGGGAAGTTTGAGAGACATGCGTCACGAATCCCGGATTTTGGGCCCTCCCCGGGCCAGTCACGGCGACGCTTCGCGGGTTCCCCGCGATGGCGGGATCGCGTTGCTCGTCGTGATGATCCTGTTCGTGCTGCTCTACATGGTGGTCTTCCACCTCCGGTTCTACACCGCGACGGAGGAGCGTGTGGCGAACGTGCGCCACGGCGACATCCAGGCGCAAGACGCGCTGCAGTCGGTCGCTCAGCTCGCCATGTCTCAGCTCATCGAGGACCTCTCCCAGGACTACACCGAGGCCACGGAGAGCTCCCAGGCGGGTCTCCCCGGCGCCGCGGGGGGGGGCGACGGTCTCGAGGCTCTCGCGGCTGGTGGCGGGCCTGCTGGTGGCGGGCCTGCTGGTGGCGGGCCTGGTCGGGGCGGAGGCGGGGATACACCGGCTCCGGCGGCGGGCGGCGATGGTGCCGGCCCGACGATGGTGCCACTCGCCGATCCGCTCGGCGGCGCCGGAGCCGGCGGCGTAGGCGGAGCGCCTGCTCACTGCGATCACCTGCGCGAGGCGATCTTCAATCCCCAGGAGCAGACCATCGGCGACATCACGATCAAGGTGCTCCTGTTCGACAACGAGAGTCGCTTCGACCTCAACCAGATCTTCAAGTACGTCCGCCTTCCGGGTGAGGAAGATGCGCTCACGGGCCCCGGAGGCGTTCTGAACGCCGACGAGCTCGCGAACATGGCGGAGAACGCCGGCGACGGCGAGGAAGGCAGCTCGACGCTAGCCAGCGAGATTCGCGACCGCGTCGGGCTCCTCGATCGCAACAAGGAGCGCGCGCGTCCGAACGACCGCACGGCAGATGCCGCCGATCCGAACGACCCCGATGGCGCCGTCTCGGACGAGGCCGCCGCTTCGCTCGGCCTCGCGGAGGAGGAAGCGCTCGGCGAGTGGGTCGAGCCCGAGCCGGAGCGTGTCCAGGGCGCCGTCGACATGCTCGCTCGTGCGATCGAGGTCGTCCTCAGCCTCAACGAGGATCGCCGCTTCTTCTACGAGGACACCTACCAGTCCGTGCAGATCGCCGAGGAGATCATCGAGTACGTTCGCGCCCGCCGCGGCTCCGAGACGCAGAATCGCATCTACGACGTCGAGGAGCTGCTCCAGCTCGAGTACGTCACACCCGAGGTCTTCTACGGCCCTCAGCCGACCGAGATGCCCGAGGAGGGAATCGTCTTCGACGACGGCTTCGTCCTTTCGCGCGACAAGTACGGCGACCTCGTCGCCAACTACGAGGGCTACGATCAGGAGTACCAGAACGACCTCGAGCTCCAACGCGAAGAGCTTTCGGTGCTCCAGGAGGAGTTCGGCTCCTTCATGAACTTCCCGAGCGTCGGCGGCCTCGAAGGCAACGCGCTGACGCGTGGCATGCAAGGCCCCGTTCAGCTCTACGACGAAGAGACGGACACCGAGTACGTCGCGGAGCCGCCGATGCCGATGGGCCTCCGCGAGCTCTTCACGACGTTCTCGACCGGCAAGATCAACCTCAACACGGCCTCCGTTCCGATCCTCTACGCGCTACTGCCGTCGCTCGAGGTCGGCGCCGACGGCGACGCGAACTTCGTCGCCACAGCGATCAACGAGTACCGCAACACCTTCCAGCCCTACGACGAGTCGTCGGGCGAAGAGGGCGTCGAGACGAACACGGCCTCGACCGTCGACCTCGGCCAGCCGAAGCGTCAGCTGCCGAGCGAGGAAGAGGAAGAGCTCAGCATGGAAGACCAGATCTACGACACCGTAGGGATGGCCGGTGCAGGCGGTCTCGGCGCGTTCGACCAGGGCATGGGCATGGAAGAGCTCGAGACCAATTACTTCACGAACATACAGCAGATCGAGCTCGTCGACGGCACGGACGGCAGCGAGGAGGACATCCTCACGAGCCAGCGAGGGATCGACCGTGTCAGCGAAGAGGACGACAGCGTCCTGCAGAAGGTCCTCAACGACTATCGCCCCGTCATGGTCTTCGGAAGCACGTACTTCACGATCGTCCTCAAGGGGAAAGCGAAGACGAGCCCGCTCGTGAAAACGGGCGTTTTGATCGTGAAACGGGACCCTCGCGAACAGATGATGGAAGTGGTGTTCTGGAAAGAGCTGCAAAACTGAGCCATGAAGATTTCCGTCAAATCACTCAGGATCGCCATGATCGCTGTGAACCTCGTGCTCGCGCTCGGGTTCACGATTCACTACGGCTATTCGATGCATCCCGACGAGGTCGCGAAGTGGGTCCCGTTCCTCAGCGCGCCTGACGCGAAGGACGAGACGAACTATCGCCAGCTCGGGATGTTCAAGTTCAAGGGGCCGAAGCGTCGCGTGCAGGCCGACCCGGGCGCCGAGGTGCGCGTGGTCGGTGTGTGGCTGCAGCCGAACAAGCCCAAGCCGCCTCCACCGCCGCCGCCGCCGAAGGATCCGGAGGACGTGCCGAAGGAAGAGCCCGGCGACGAAGATCAGCCTACCGAAGGCGGCCCGCTCGCTGACAAGGGCTGGGCCTACGTCTTCGCGATCTTGACGCCGGAGAACCCGCGCGAGAGTCGCGTCATCCTCGAGAAGAAGAACCAGGAAGCCGGATCGGGCTCGAGCACGAAGACCGGCAGCGTCCGTAGCCGCTTCCAGTCGAAGAGCAGCTCGAAGAGGGGCTCGTCGCGTTACAGCAAGGGACGCAACAACGACTCCTTCGTCGTCTACCTCAACAACTACCATTACCAGGACGAGGATCGCGAGCTCGACTTCTGGGTGCACGACGTCAACCACAAGCACCTCGTCTACTGGATGGACGGCAAGCCGAAGGAGCGCTACTTCCTCATGTACGACAGCGACAGCTGGTACTTGGAGAAAACGCGCGACGAGAGCCTGATCGAGGAGAAAGAAGAGGAAAAGGACGACGAGGACGGCGAAGAAGAGAAGGAGAAGCCCTTCTTCCGCGTCGTCCGTCAGGACATCGAGGACCGTCGCGCCGAGGAGTACAAGCTGCTCAGCGAGGGCAAGCGCCCGCAGACGAACTTCATCGAGTCCGTCGACCTCGGCGACGGCAAGAAGAAGACCGGGTTCCGCGGCAACTCGTCGCGCTCGAGGTACGGGGCGAGGTCGTCGGGCTCGAGCAAATCGTCCGGCACGACGAAGACCTCGCCGTACAAGAAGACCACGTCGACCAAGAAAACGGAGACAACGCCCAAGTCGAAGGAAGAGCAGATGAAGAAGCTCGGCTCGACGATGAAGGCAGCTCTCGACAGCGACAAGGTGTCCGAGAAGGACAAGAAAGACCTTCGCAAGCTCGAGAACATGATCAAGGGCGATCCGAATCGTCGATCTCGCTAGAACGCACGCGCCAATAAGCGCTCTCCGACTCCAATCCACAATCCGTAGAGAATCGTTCGAGCCGTCAGGCCGACACGTCGATAAACAAGCATCATGGCTCTCGTCGTAGGACTCGATATCGGAACCAAGACTCTCACCGGGGCGGTGTTTTCCGGCTCGGCGAAGAAGTACCGCCTCGTGGACTTCTTCGAGGAGGAGATCGATTCGGTTCCGTCGGGAGAGTATCGGGACGACGGTGAATACGTCGCCCCTCAAAGTCGTGAAGAGCTGCTCGCGAAGATCATCGCCGAGCGCAATCTCAAAGACGCCGACATCGCGATCTCGGTCGACGCGAAGGACTGCGTCATTCGCGAGATCATGGTGCCCTTCACGAAGGATGAGCAGATCCGCAAGACGGTTCTCTTCGAAGCGGAGAACTACTTCACGGGCTTCGATCTCGAGGATTCGGTTCTCGAGTACCTGAAGATCGGCGAGCAGGACGGCAAGAGTCGGCTGATCGTCGCGGCGTTGCGGCACGATCTCATCGAGGATCGCCTCGAGATGTGCCAGGGAGCGTCGTTCGACCCCGTGTCGCTCGACATGGATGCTTGCGCGCTCTACAACTCCTTCGCCGAAACGCCGATGTACGATCCCTTGCGCACGACCCTCGTGCTCGACATGGGAACGACGTCGACGAAGATGCTGCTCATCGAGAACGGGCAGCTCCGCAAGATTCGCTCCCTGCGCCTCGACACGATCCCGGCGGCCGCTCGCATGATTCCCGAGCCCGCGGCGGTCGGGGCCGACGGTCCCGAGGTCAATGTCGAGGTCGTCGGCGGCGAAGCGCCGGCCGGCTTCGGTGACTTCTCGCTCGAGGGCCGCTTCGTCGAGATCGAGAGCGCGCTCCGTCTCCTCGATCCGGGCGTCGATTCGGGTCAGCCCGAGGACGAGCCGATCGCGGTGCTCTCGGACGACGAGTTCGATCGCGTCCGCGGCGACGCCGATCAGGATCTCGACGATCTGGGGCTCGGAGATGATCTCGGCCTCGGCGACGACCTCTCGAGTACGGCGACCGCCGAAGGCGACAGTGAGGGCATGGACTCCTCGAGCTTCGCCGGACGCTTCCCGGGCCAGGTCGGGAACGACAAGGAATTCGACTATCGCGAGTACCTCGAGCGCGTCGGCATCGAGCTTCAGCGAAGCCTCGCCGGTGTCCGCCTCGAGAGCCCGATCGAGCTCGTCTGCCTCACGGGCGGCATGAGCGATCGGGAGGAGGCTCGCCGCTTCTTCACGGATGAGTTCGACGTCGAGACCGTCGCTCTCGACTTTGGCGACGGTCTTGCGACGGACGTCGACCCGATCGCGACGAAGAGCCTCGGTTCCGGTTACTTGGGAAGCAGGGGTGCGGTGGCGGTCGGCCTCGGCCTCAAGATGCTCGGCGTCGATCGCACGGGTGTCGACTACCGCAAGGGCCCCTTCCCCTACGAGCACAAGTTCGAGCGTGTCAAGTTGCCGCTGCTCGTCGCGGCGCTGCTCCTCTTCTTCGTCTTCCTCCAGGCGACGTTCTGGTCCTTCCGCACGTGGAAGGAGGAGACCGCTCGACTCGAGGGCATCCAGCGTCGTACGCGCGACACCTTCGAGGCCTTCTTCGGCTACGCTCCGAAGGGACCGGCCTTCTCGCAGGCGCGCGCCATCGAGAAGAAGTGGAAGAGTGGTGGTGCGGGCGACATTCCGCGCTTCGTCGACTTCAACGCCGCGATGCTCAGTCTCGGCGAGGTGATGAAGGACGCGAAGCTCTCGCACTTCGTCCTCCAAAACATGGACTTCAAGTTCCGGATCAAGGCGGGGACACGTCCGAGCGGCAGCGGGAATCGTAACAACGCGCGGAGGCGGCCCGATTCCGTCCCGCCGGCGAAGATCACCGTCGACACGGACGATTCCGACGCCTTCCGAAAGATCTCGGAGGGCTTCGAGAAGTCGCCCAAGAGCCTCTACAACGCGACACCGCAGGTGAAGGCGGGGCGTGAGGGGCAGTTCACGGCGACGATCGAGCTCCAGATGAGAACCGACAAGCTGAAGGACTTCTGATGGCACGCGGCAACTCCGAATCCTCCAGCGAGCTGATCCAGATCGTCATCCTCACCCTCTCGATGACAGGGGCGGGATTCCTGCTCCTCTACCTGGGCCTCAAGTTCTACATGGTGCCGAAGATCGAGAAGAACGTCCGCACGGCGAACACGAACTACGAGAACCTCGCGAAGTTCCTCGAGGGCGAGGAGATGCAAGCTCTTCGCGAAAAGGCCGAAGAGCAGAAGAAGTCAGAGAAGCAGAGCACGCTCGCACAGATCGTCGAGGACAACCGCAAGGGTCAAAACCTCCAGTTCGCGAGTCAAAACACCGACTCGAAGGACAAGAAGACGGTCATCGAGGAGATCCAGAAGCTCAAGCTCAAGGAGGCTCCGATGCGTCGTATCATGGAGTTCGTCGCGCGGGTGGGGGCGTCGAAGCCCTCGGTGCGCGTCGAGAACCTCCAGATGCAGCGCAAGCGTACCTCGCGCAACGCGGAGTCCGAGGATCTTTGGACCGCGAGCGTCACGTTCGTCGAGTTCAAACCCCCGAAGTAGAGCGCGATATCGCCGTGGGTGCTGTGGTGTGTCTCTCGCGGTCCGTCGTCGCCACGCTCATCGGCGCCCTCCTTCTCTCGTGTGCTGCGAGAGCTGATACGAGCGCGCCTCGGAAGCGCGAGTCGTTCGTCGTCTTCGAGAAGGGGCAGCTTCCGATCATCCTCTCGGCTCCGCACGGAGGTGCGAAGGCGATTCCCGATGTCCCGAAGCGCGAGGGCCGAGGCGTCCGGCAGTTCAGCGCGCTCCAGGACATCGGCACACGTCAGCTGACGGAGAGGCTCGCGAAGGCGATCGAGGCGAAGTGCGGCAAGCGTCCGTACTTCGTCCTCGCCGAGTTTCACCGCAGGTACATCGACGCCAACCGTCCGGCGAGCCGGGCGTACGAATCGGCTGCGGCCAAGCCGGTCTACGACGCCTACCACGCGGCGCTCGCGAAGGCTCGTCGCGAAGTGACGAAGCGCTTCGGCCGCGGTCTCCTGCTCGACATCCACGGGCAAGGCGCCGAGCCGAAGACGATCTTTCGCGGCACGCAGAACGGCAAGACCGTGACGCACCTCGTCAAGCGCTTCGGTCGCGAGGCGCTCGTCGACGAGTCGAGCCTCTTCGGGGAGCTCGCGAAGCAGGGGCTACACGTCGTGCCCTCGGTCGACTCGGACGATCGCGAGGACCGCCGGTACAACGGCGGATTCATCGTGCGCACGTACGGCAGCGCTAAGGGCGGTACGGTCGACGCGATCCAGCTCGAGCTCGGCCGCGAGCTACGCTCACCGAAGTCCGACACGGCGGAGAAGCTCGCCGAGGCGATCCTCGCGTTCACGAAGAAGCACCTTCCGAGGAACGAGCTGGAGAGGTCGGCTCGAAGCGCTGCGACTACTTCCTCTCGACCTTGACGAAGAACGCGCCGCGCGGCTTCTTCGATCCTTCCTCGATCGTCGTCTGAAGCTTCGCCTTGCCTTTCGGTAGCGTCAGCTCGAGCGTTACCTCCGAGCTGCCCGCGGCGATCTCCGCCTTCGCCTCGGCCGTGCCGACCTGCACCGACGCCGTGCCCTTCTCGAACTTGTAGGAGTCGTCGCCCGAGGGGCGCGTGCGCAGCGTGAAGGCGTAGCGACCGGCCTCTTCGACATCGATCGCCCAGAAGCCGTTCGCGACCATCGTCTTGCGGACCATGTTCTGGTGCCACGGAACGCGTTGACCGTGCCAGTCGTGACAAGTGATCAGCGTCGGGTTCTCCGTCGGTGAGCCGACGATGATGCGGCAGTAGCCCGGGAAGCTCTTCGAGACGTCCGCGTACCACGATTCGTACTGCTTGCGCAGGTCGGTGTAGACCGCCGGGTGCTGGTCCTTGACGTTCTTCTGCTGGCCGGGATCGGCTAGCACGTCGAAGAGCATCTCGCCGTTGACGAGGCGCCAGCGATCGGTCAGGACGGACGATTTACGCCAGGGCTTCGGAATCTCGATGCGGTGAGATTGGACGAAGAGCGTGCGCGCTGCCCAAGCCACGTCCCCTCCTTCCAGAAGAGAACTCAGGGACTTGCCATCGATCTTTCTCCCCTTCGGGATCTCGAGACCGCAGGCGTCGGCGAGCGTCGGCAGGACGTCGATGTGTGCCGTCAGATGGTTGAGGTCGCGTCCACCCTTCCACTTGCCGAGCCAGCGCGCGAAGAACGGAACGTGGTGCCCGCCGTCGAATTCGGAGCCCTTGCGCCCGCGCATCTTCGCTCCGCCGGCGAGCACCTCGTTGAAGTGGCCGCCCGCCGTACCATTGTCGGTCGTGAAGATCACGATCGTGTTCTTGTCGAGCTCGAGGCGGGTCAACGTGTCGAGCAGGCGGCCGAAGTTCTCGTCGAACTCCGTCAGCATGCCGTAGAAGTTCGCGTTGACGCCCTTGATGCCGAGCTTGCGAAACGGCTCGCTGTACTTGTCCGCGACCAGGTAAGGGCCGTGGGGGACGTTCGTCGGGATGTAGCAGAAGAACGGCTCGTCCTTGTTCTTCTCGATGAAGTCGAGCGCACCGTCGAAGAAGACCTTCGTGCAGTATCCCTTCGCTTGGATCTTCTTGCCGTTCTTGAAGTAGACGTCGTCGAAGTAATCGTTCCCCCAAACGTCGGGAGTCTGCCCGATCCCGCCACCGCCGTGAATCAGCGTCTCCTGAAAGCCACGGTACTGCGGCAGGAACGGGTAGTTGTCGCCGAGGTGCCACTTGCCGAAGATCCCGGTCTTGTAGCCCGCCTTCGAGAAGAGGTCCGCGACCGTCACCTCATCGCGACGAAGGAGCGAACGACCCATGATCGTGTGCCACACACCCGTGCGGCACGAGTAGCGCCCCGTGAGCAACGCCGCGCGCGTTGGCGAACAGGTCGGGTCGACGTGGTAGTTCGTGAGGCGAACGCTGTCTTTGTGCAGCCGATCGAGGTTGGGGGTCTTCAGGACGGGGTTGCCGTGGCAGCTCAGATCGCCGTAGCCCTGGTCGTCGGTCATGACGAGGATGACGTTCGGCCCGCGCTCGGCGGCGTCGGTGGAGCGAGCTGCCGGAGCGATCAGCGTGAGAACGGTGAGAAGGGCGACGGCAATCTGGCGGAAGGCTTTGCGCATGAGTTCCTCGCGTTTCGTTGAGCCGGACATTGTAAGCGGTGACAGAGGCACGGTCTCGGTTACGGTCACGGATTCCGGCTTCACGCTGCGGGCACAAAAAAACGCAGGCGAGGAGGAAACCTCACTCGCCTGCGAACCCGTCGAATCCGTCCCGAGTCCCTTCTGCGCAGGCTCAAGGAGAGAAGTCTGATTAGCTGGCTTTAGCTGGCTGTAGCCGGCTGTTGCTGGTTGGGGTGAATCGACCCGGGGTGGCCCGGGCGCGGCGGG